>NZ_CAKKTK010000108.1:0-11582 GCF_920656135.1 Frankia sp. Cppng1_Ct_nod
CGCCGGCCTCGATGAACGCCAGGGCCTGCTCGGCGGTGCGGATGCCTCCGCTGGCCTTGATGCCGAGGCGGCCGCCGACCGCCGCCGCCATTGCTCGCACGGCCCGCAGGCTCGCCCCGCCCGCCGGGTGGAACCCGGTCGACGTCTTCACGAACTCGGCACCGGCCGCCTCCGCGGCCCGGCAGGCCGCCGTGATACTCGCGTCCGGGAGCAGCGCGCTCTCAATGATCACCTTGAGGATCACGTGGGATGGGACCGACAGGCGAATCGAGGCGATCTCCGTCTCGATCGACCGCCAGTTCTCCTCCATCGCGCAGGCCGGATCGATCACCAGATCGATCTCGTCCGCGCCGTCGGCGACCGCTCGGCGAGCCTCCTCGGCCTTGACCACCGTCAGATGGGTGCCATGCGGAAATCCGATCACCGAGGCCACCGCGAACGCCGGATCGTCCGACTGGTCGCGGGTGCCGTCCAGACCGCCCCGACGGGTTGCGGCGGCGGCCAGGTAGACATGGGTGGGTGCGACGCATACCGCGGCGACCCCGAGTTCGGTGGCCTCGGTGCACAACGCGAGAATCTCCTCACCGGTGGCCTCGGGACGCAGCAACGTATGGTCGATCATCCGGGCCAGCTCGGCCCGGCGCGGCGGCGCAGAGCCCGAGCCGCTCCCACCCGACCCGGTGGGACGGCCCTCTCCATCGGGGATGGTTGTCATACACCCCATCATTGCTGGTGGGAGCTTCAGCCGGCTCGTCCCGCTCACCTGAGGAGAAACAAACCGTGCAGGTCGACATCGTTGAGCATCCCCTGGTGGCCGCACGGCTGACCGCACTGCGCGACGAGCGCACCGAACCGCCGGCGTTCCGTACGGCGCTGCGAGAACTGTCCACGATGCTGATCTACGAGGCCACCCGGGATCTGGCGACCGTCCGATACCCGGTCGCCACCCCGCTGGCACTGACCGGTGGCAGCAGGCTGGCCACGGCACCGATCGTCATACCCGTGCTGCGGGCGGGCCTCGGGATGCTGGAGGCCGCGCTCGGCCTGCTGCCGGAGGCACGGACCGGGTTCGTCGGCCTCGCCCGTGACGAGAAGACCTTCGAACCGCACGTCTACCTGGAATCGCTACCCGCCGATCTGGCCGGCTTCCCGGTGCTGCTCCTCGACCCGATGCTCGCGACGGGCGGGTCGGCGTTGCACTGCCTGAAGCTGCTGGCCGACCATGGGGCCACCGCAATGGTCCTGGTCTGCGTGCTCGCCGCGCCCGAGGGAATCGCCGCGCTGGACTCCAGCGGCTTCGACGTGCGGGTGGTCACCGCCAGTATCGACGAGCGGCTGAACGACACGGCCTTCATCGTCCCGGGCCTCGGGGATGCCGGCGACCGTCAGTTCGGCGCCGTCTGACCAGGCCCGCTGTCTGCCCGGCTTTCCGCAAGGTTTCCGGTAGTTGGACGAGAGTCGACAACCGGATGGGGTCAGCGGGTGAGGATCGTCCGGACGGCGGCGTGGAGGGTGGCCCGGCGGGCGTCCGCTTCGCGGCGGGCTGTGTCAATCTCTGCGGCGTCCGCGTCGGAGGCGACCGGGACGATTACTTCCAGGTAGGCCTTGATTTTCGGTTCGGTGCCGCTGGGGCGGACGACCACCCGCCCGCCATCCGTGAGGTGGTAAACAATCACGTCGGCCGGGGGTGGTTCGGCAGCTCTGCTGTTGCCGATGGCGGGGGCGGCAGACCTGGTGGCCGGATCGGCGGCGAGATCGCGGATGTCGACGACCGCGGCTTCGCCGACACGGGTCGGGGGCTCGGCTCGCAGTGCCTCCATGATTGCGGAGATCTGCCCGGTATCGGTGACGCGGACCGACACCTGGGACGTGGCGTGCAGGCCATACCGGCGGACGAGGTCGTCGAGCCGGTCGAGCAGCGTCCGGCCGTGGGCCTTCTCCGCTGCGGCGATCCTGGCGACGGCCAGGGCCGCGGTGATCCCGTCCTTGTCGCGGACGAGGCCCGGCGCCACCGCGAAGCCGAGCGCCTCCTCGTAGCCGAAGACGAGGCCGGCATGCGCACGCATGATCCATTTGAAGCCGGTGAGGGTTTCGGAGAACGCCACGCCGTACGAGGCCGCGAGTGTGGCCAGGGCCCGGGAGCTCACAATCGTCGTCGCGACCGGGCCGGGGCGGGCGCGCAGGACATGGTCGGCGAGGAGCAGCCCGACCTCGTCACCGGTGAGAATCCGGTCTCCCACCGCGACCGCGCAGCGGTCCGCGTCCGGGTCGTTGGCGAGGGCGACATCGGCACCGATCTCCCGGCCGAGCGCGAGCACCCGGTCCATCACCCCGGGCTCCTCGGGGTTCGGGAACGCGGTGGTCGGGAAGTCCGGGTCGGGCTGTGCCTGCTCGGGGACCATGAACGGTGCGGCGAGACCCGCGCGGGTGAACACCGCATACAGGGTGTTCGCGCCCACGCCGTGCAGGGGCGTGTACGCCACCCGGAGGTCGGCGAGGACGCCCGTGTCGCCCGTGTCGCCCGTGTCGCCCGTGTCGCCCGTGTCGCCCGTGGGCGCCAGCGCCGCCGCCGCTTCGATGTAGCCGGATCGGACCTCGTCACCTAGCCGCATCCAGCCGTCACCCAGAGAAATGGACGCGGCAGGTCCGATCGCGTCGATCATCGCCTCGATCTCCGTGTCCACCGGAGCGATGATCTGCGCGCCGTTCGCCGGGTCCCCGTCCGCCGCGCCCAGGTAGACCTTGTACCCGTTGTCGGCCGCGGGATTGTGGCTGGCGGTGACCATGATCCCGGCATCGGCGCCGAGATGGCGGACAGCGAACGCGAGCACCGGTGTGGGCACCGGCCCCGGTAGCAGAGCGGCCCGCAACCCGGCCCCGGCCAGCACCCGGACGCTGTCGAGCGCGAATCGTTCGCTGCCACGGCGAGCGTCCGCGCCCACGACCACCAGCGGCGCCGGCCCGGCGGAGTCCGGGTCCGCCGGGTCCGCCGGGTCCGTCCGGCCCGCTCGCTGTGCGAGAAGCCAGGCCGCGAGACCTGCCGCCGCCCGCCGAACGACCGCGGTGTTCATCCCGGCAGGGCCGGCGCGAAGCGGCCCTCGCAACCCGGCCGTGCCGAACCGCAGGGCACCGGAGAACCTGGCGCGCAGGGCTGGCAGGTCGCCGGCATCGAGCAGGGCGGCCAGTTCGGCACGGTCGGCGGGTTCGGGGTCGCCCGCGATCCACTGCCGGACCTGGACGAGGAGAGCCGGATCCGGGTCAGTCACGGTGGATCCGGCAGTCGGCTCGATTGCTCACGGTCCCGAGCGCTCAGAGCCTCGTGACGACTGCGGCGAGCAGCGCGCCCATGCGTCCGGCCGCGGCGGCGCCCGCCTTCAGCACCTCGATGTGGCTGAGGGGTTCGCCGGTCATCCCGGCCGCGAGGTTCGTCACCAGTGACAGCGCCAGGACCTCGGCGCCCTCGGCCCGTGCGGTGATCGTCTCGTGGACGGTCGACATGCCGACCAGGTCCGCGCCGAGCATCCGCAGCATCCGGATCTCGGCCGGGGTTTCGAAGTGTGGTCCGGGCAGTGCGGCGTACACACCTTCGGTGAGCGTCGGATCCACGGTTCGTGCCAGTTCGCGCAGTCGCGGGGAATAGGCGTCGGTGAGGTCGACGAACCGCGGGCCGACCAGCGGGCTGCGACCGGTGAGGTTCAGATGGTCGGCGACGAGTACGGGCTGGCCGACGGTGTGGTCCTCCCGCAGCCCGCCCGCGGCGTTGGTGAGTACGACCGTGGACGCGCCCGCGGCGCATGCCGTCCGGACGCCATGGGCGACCACGGACGGGTGATGGCCCTCGTAGGCGTGGACCCGGCCGAGGAAGAGCAGCAGGTGACGTCCGCCGAGGGTGACCGAACGCACCCGTCCGGCATGGCCCGGGGCACTAGCCGGGGGGAAACCGCCGAGTTCGGTGGTGGCGACCTCCGCGGTCACGGTTCCGGCCGCGGCGAGCACATCCGCCGCGGGCAGCCACCCGGACCCGAGCACCACGGCGACGTCGTGACGCTCGACGCCGGTGATCCGGGCAAGGCACGCCGCCGACGCGGAGGCGTCCGGTACCTGCAGGGTGGGCCGCATGCGACGACTGTAACTTCCCGGGGTCGGGGTCCCGCGACAACCGGGTCGATCCGCTCCGGTCGCCTTTGGCCTAGTACGGCAGTCGTAGTTCTGTGATCAGTTGGGTTCGTGGTCCCGTCGTCGGTAGTGGCACGCCTTGGCGTGGGCTTGGTGACGGCGTCGCCAGTTCGACCAGTGCAGGGCGTGGGCGGCGGACGAGCAGCCAGTGCCGGCCCGGAAGGTCCTTGTCTTCGGTATCGAGCAGCGCCCAGTCGTAGTACCTCTCGCCTTTGGAGCTCGCTCCCGCCGACAGGCGCTGCCAGGACGGGGCGGGCAGCCGGACGGCGAGCTCGACGGCCTTGCGCACCCCGATCCCGGTGGTGACCCGGTGGTCGCAGGCCACGGCCAGGACGTAGCCGACGCCCCGACGAGCGAGTTCGGCGCGGAGTTTCGGGTCGTTTCCGTAGACCTCGTCGCCGGCGACCCAGCCGGCCGGGGTTCCGGCGTCCAGACGATTACCTGAGTCCGAAACGCCCGCCGCCCGCCGCCCGCCGCCCGCCGTCCGACCGGAGACGGTGACCTGGTCGGACGGCGACACCGACAGACAGCCCTGTCGGTAGCACGCCGAGGTCGACAGCAGTCCGACGATCCGGATTGCATCGGATGAAGCACCCCACCAGGAGGGCCGGGCATGACCGACACCCGTCGTCACGGACCGCGACGTATCCCACCGCCGGCGGGCATGACCGACGTCGAGCGCATGCTGGCGCACCAGGAGATCGGGCAGCTTGCCGCCCGCTACGCCCTCGCGGTCGGCTCCTGTGACACCGAGGCGCTGGTCGAGTTGTTCGTTCCGGACGTCAAGGTAGGAAGGGGTGTCCGGGGCCGGGACGCGCTGCGTGCATCCTTCGACCTGCACCTGAGGGTCGCACCCGTCGCGATCCTCACGGTCGGCCAGCACGTCATCAACCTGCTCGACCCGGAGCACGCCGCGGGAACGATCTACTGCATCGCCGAACTGGGGGACGAGCGGAGCTGGCTACGCCAGGCCATCGCCTACGAGGACGACTACGAGCGGCGGGGCGGCGAATGGTATTTCACGCGTCGTAACCACCAGCTCTTCTACGGTCTGCACCTCGACGAGCGGCCGCTCCTGCAGGAACCCGCGAGCTGGCCGGCGAGCGCCACCGGTCGCGGCGACATTCCGCAGGCGTGGCCCACCTGGCAGGACTACTGGCACAAGCCAGCGGACTGACGCAGCCGCGACAGGGACGGAAAGGAGCGCGATGGACGAAGCTCGAACCCCGGCCACGGTCTCCGACCGCCGGATGGCCGTACTGCCGATCCTCGGCCCCGGCCCGCTTGTCCGATCACCGGCTGGCCGTGCCGTTCACCGACGCCCCTTCGCGCGACGCGAGTCCGCTCCCACCGGGTCGGCCGCCACGTCGAACTCCTCTCTCCGTCAAGTTGCCCTCTAAAGTTCCTGGTATTGGGCCGGGGCCGCACGGTGTGTCGGCGGCGATCCCCGCTGTCCGCGGTGTTGCCGAAACGGGGCAGGCCCGCGGGATGGTCTTCCGTGGAAGGGATTATCCGATGGTCTGGAAGTCCTGGCCAGGGCCTATCGACGTGCTTTCGGGCATGGGTGGACTGGCGCTGTCCGGCTGGGTGCCGGGTCGGTGCTGCCCGGGTTTTGGGGTGATCGGTGGGACGGTGACCTCCGGGTTGGTTACTTCACCGAGAGCAGCACAGATGATGAATATCATGATGATGGATGAGGTGAAGGTAGTCAGGATGCCGAGCGAGAAGGGACCGACGCCGACCGCGGGACCCAGTGCCGGGTCGGGTGTGACCTGGGTCGCGGCCATTGCCGTGTAGTGCATGCCGCATACTGCCAGCGCCATCACCCCGGATGCCCCCAGGACGCGTTGCGTGCCGCCCACGTGGAAGGCGATCGAGAATGCCGCGGTCGCCGCGACCACGGCGATGAGGACGGACAGCGCCACCAGCGGCGGCCGGTAGCTGATCGTACCGGCCGTGCGCATCGCGGCCATACCGGTGTAATGCATCGCCGTGATCGCAAAACCGGCCAACACTCCGCCACCTATCAGCCGCGTGGTATTGGCGGGATTGTTTGCGACGATACCGAGACCGATGCCGGCACCAACGATGGAGATACCCAGGGAGAGGGCTGTCGCGGGTAGGGCGAAGGTGATGCCCGGTTCGATGTGGTAGGCGAGCATCCCGACGAAGTGCATGGACCAGATCGCGCCGCCGCCGAGCGCCACCGCAGTGACGGTCACCCACCACAGCCGCCTGCTGCCGCGTGTCGCGCGGATGCGTGCCGCGCTCGCCAGCGCCGCGAACGAGCCGAGCGCGGCGAGTACATAGGACAAACCCACAAATCCCAGGTGATAGGAGGCCTGAAAATGTGTGTGGACGGCCGGTAGGTTCTCTGCTGCACTGCGGCCGAGCGCGCGGACGGTAGTAGTCATGGCGGGGATCCTTGGGCGCGACGATATTGTCACTGCCCATTCCATCACCAGGCGTGGCTTTTGGTAGCCGTTCTGTGGCTATCCTTGGCGTCTCGTACCACTACCCGACCACAGGCAGACCCGCGAGGAGAGTTTGCCTTTCTCGGCACCGCGCACTCCGGGGCAGCGTGACCGCGGGCTACCGGTCCGGGGACTGGTCGTGCGAGGACGATTTGGTGCGGTTGTTAGGAACGGTGGAGACGTCGGATACCGACCGTGGCCCGGAGCAGTCCTGCCGCGCACAGAAATCGGCGTAGCCCACACAGCGGTCCGGTGATGTCGGCGAGGGTCGCCTTCCACTCCTCACCGTAGCGGATCTGATCCTCTTCGTGTCTCAGTAGGGCGGCGGCTACCCCGAGCAGCCCGTCAGGCTCGCCGCCGATGAGGAGGGCGATGTTGACGCCGAGGATGCCCGCGACACCGAGGATGCCCGCGACACCGAAAATGCCTACGGTGCCGATGACGATCAGAGTGCCGATGACGATCAGGGCGCCGACGGTGCCGATCATATTGATGTGTGTGGTGTCGGGTGACTGTGCCGGGGTGGGACGAGTGGTCATCGGATGTCTTTCCGGGAGGCGGTGACGACCGGGGACGAAACGGACCAGGATGGCGGACGGGGTGACCAGCCCCTCGGCTTGGCGGCAGCAGCGATAATCCGACCGCGGCGACGCCGAGGAAGAACACCACGGCGGTGGTACTTATCAGACGATCCCGGGGGCGGGTTGCCAGCCAAACCCGCGACGGGCCGGACGGCGTTCAGCCAGCAGGCTGCGGGCGCTTGCCATACCTTCGGGGGAGAGCCGGTAGAACCGGCGCCGTGGCCCGCTGGCCGACTGCTCGGTGGTCTCCCAGTAGCTGGTGGCCCACTGCAGCTGCTCCAGGCGGGCCAAGATCGGGAAAACGCTGCCGGTCGGCCGCCCAACCATTTTCGTGATCTTCAGTCCGTACAGTTTCCCGTCATCATGATCGAGTAGTGCCTCGAGGACGTCGAGGGTTGCTGCGGTGACTCTCGGAAGATCGGCCATGCTCCCCATATTGGCTGTATAGAGATACGGGGGGCAATGGGCGCTGTCCGACGGTTTGCCCAAGGCGCTGACGCTCCCGGGTCTGTGTGTGAATGACCAGAGGGAGCTGACACCAACGCGGGTCGCGGCCACTGCGGACGACATGGCGGGTTCACACCGGCGAGTCAGCACCCACGCGAGTGGTGTGAGCATGCCGCGGAGAACGGCGAGTGTGATGCGGCACGCCCAGTCCCCCTGCGGATAGCGGGGATTCTGTCGCGGGCATGAGTCGCGGTGGTCGTTGGCCCAGCGTGCCCTGTCATTGACAACCGCTCCTGACCCCCTCCATGCTCGGCACGAAAGCTATATGTGTAGAGGAGGGGCATGGTGTTTCGGGTCGAGTCGATGTTGAACGTCTCCGATGTGGAGATCGAGCGTCCGTCGGTCCGCCGGTCCGCCGTGGTGGGGACGCGGAACCATCCTGGTCCCGATGTGGAGTCCTCCGACGAGGTGACCGCGTGGTTTGCGGCCGAGGATCTGGCGACGGCCACCGAGGAAGGCAGCGCCTGCTGCTGGACGACGCAGGACAAGGTGGGGATCTATGACCCAGACGGGGCGCCGCGGGAGATCTACCCGATCCTCACCGATCGTGAACAGGTGCTATCCGCCGAGCTACGGACGGTCGACCCTGACGTCGCAGACAGCCGGCCACCGCAGCTCCCCGGCCTGGCCCCTGTCAGGTGGCTACGTCGCCCGACCCTCGACGATGCCGTGCTCTCTCTACTCGCCATCCTGCAGCACAGGGGCTGTTCCCCGTCCACCGGATAAACCCACGGGAACAACTGACCCGCACGGCGACGGCGGGGCTTTCGTACTCTCAGCGGCGGCGGGGCCCGCCAGGGCCCGAGCCGGTCGTGCAGGGTGCGGCAGGCACATCGCGTCCCGCCGTGCAGTCCGCCCTCGCCGCGGCGGAGGGGGAAAACACGGCCGCTGGACGACAACGTGGGTTGTCCGACTCGGGAATGAGCTAGCAGATGAGGGTGGATTGCTTGTCCCGTTCCCCGAAACCTTCCCGGACCTGGAACATCCCTTGGGCGACCTCGTCCGAGGCATCCCACATCCGCCGCGCCCAGTCGCCGTCAGGCCAGCGGGTCGTTACCGACCAGAACACGCCGGTCAGGTTCGCTCCGCCCAGCCAGGCGCCGGTGAGGTTCGCTCCGCCCAGCCAGGCGCCGGTGAGGTTCGCCCCGATGAGCCAGGCGTCGGTGAGATTTGCTTCCTCCAGCTGGGCGCCGATGTAGTTGAGGGTGGGAATGGTGGTCTCCCGGATGTTCTGGCCGTCGGCGGTTCCGAGGGAGATCGTTGCAGCGATGGTGCCGGGAGTACGGACCTGGAGCTGATGGGCAGCGTCGGCGCCCAGCGAGGAACGTCCGAACAGGTGCCGCGTCGTCTCCGACGGTCCGTCACCGGGCATCGTGCTTACCTCCATGGATGGTGTGCCGGTGGCGGTCGTGGTACTCGCACGCGGCGAACGGTCTCGATCATGTTGCCAGGTGCGGTAGGTGTCCCCGAATACCGGCAGCCAGCCCGCGACGAAGGAGGTCATCAGGCTCGCCCCACCAACGGCCAACATTGCCTGACCCGGCTCTAGGTCGGAACTCCTTCTGTCACGCCGTAGCTGGCTCGACCCCGGCATGGGGGTGTGTCCGCCTGGTTTCGTCTGATGGCAGGTTCCTCCGCCCGATAGAAGGTGACCGATGAAGGCCAGGACAGGACGAACTGGCGCTGGGCCCCTGCACCGATCGGGGGGAGTCGGTCGGTACAGGGGCAGCCTGTGCCCGTATCTCCTTCAGCGTCGACGCCCTCGCCGGTGTTACACGTGCGTCGTGGATGCTGGCGGCAGTGCGAAACAAACGCTCATGGCGGAAAATGATCTGTCACCACAAGTGATCGCAGGTGGAACCGTGCGGAGTTGATACCCTCGCAGGCGAACACGCGACGGTCTGGATATGCGACCCTGTCGCCCCAGTAGCGAATGCCGTGTTAGCCAGCGCCGGCCCATCATGTCCGGCCGCGTTCCATGCGACTGTGCTGGTCCGCTTGCCAGCCACGACCCGCACGTGTGACTTCGTGACGTTGTGAACCTCGGGATTCGGCAACGCGCGGATCCGCTCGGACGTGTAGCCGGACCGGGGTTCGATCAGTCGCGAGCCGCGGGTCCGGCTCAGGCCTTGAAGTGACACTGACCAACCACAGTGGCAGACCCCACGCTGACCTCCCCTCGGGTGTGCTGCATCATCTGGCCGGTGGATCGCAGCGCGGAGATGAGCGGTGGAGACGCCACCACCGCTGGTGTTGGCGTTCCGCGGCGATCGTTCGCAGACACAGCGTCAGCATCGCAGGGCAGCGACGATGTACCCGTCGCAGTTGAGAAGTCACGGGTGGCCGAGGTGGACCTCTCGTTCGAGGTGGCCGAGGCGCAGCGTGGCGACGAGGATGCGTTCAGGGTGATCTACCGGGCGGTTCAGCCGGGGCTGCTGCGCTACCTGCGGGCGTTTGTCGGTGACGACGCTGAGGATGTGGCGTCCGAGGCGTGGTTGCAGATAGCCCGGGATCTACCCGCGTTTCGTGGAGATTCCAGTGGGTTCCGCGGCTGGGCAGTAACGATCGCACGTCACCGCGCCTTGGACCATGTACGCCGGGAGCGGCGTCGTCCTCGACTCGATCTGCCGATCGAGCAGTTGGCCGAGCTGGCGTCCGGCGACGATACCGCTGGACGTGCGCTGGAGACGGTGTCTACCGAGGCTGCGATACGACTGATCGCGGGTCTCCCGCATGACCAGGCCGAAGCGGTGCTTCTGCGGGTGGTCGTAGGTCTGGATGCGCAGACTGCCGGGCGCGTGCTGGGCAAGCGTGCTGGCGCTGTCCGTACCGCTGCGTATCGCGGACTGCGCCGGCTCGCGCAACAACTCGGTCAGGATGGAAGCACGCCGGCGGACGAAGTTGGTCAGCGTGCCACCATGCGACGAGAGTCATAATTTCCAGCCGGGTGTGACATCAGCAGGGGCTTTGACGCTGAAGGACGTGAGATGAGCACACACCGATCCCTTCGGATCGGCAAGGGCGACGCGGAGCGGATGCTTCGCGGCGGCCCGGTCGATGCGAAGGCCGGTCCGGATCCTCTTGCTGACCTGCTTGCTGCCGCGGCCGCTCCGGCCCGTGCCGGCGAGCTCGCCGGTGAGGAAGCGGCTATGGCCGCGTTCCGGGAGGCGCGTCTCGTTCCCGTCGCCCAGACCCGGAGAGACTCAATGATCAAAATTGGCCTTGCGAAGCTCGTCACGGTAAAGGTTGCCGCTGTGGCGGTCGCTGCTACGACTGTCGGTGGCGTTGCTGTCGCGGCCAGCACAGGCGTCTTGCCCTCGCCAGGGGCAAGCGACTCCTCCGTGCAGCTGACGACCTCGGCTTCGGCTCATGCGACCGCTCCGTCCGTCCACAGTCCAAACGCCCGCGCCTCTGTCTCGGCGTCGTTGGTCGGACTGTGCCACGCCTATACAGCGGGTGCGGGGGACAACCCTGGCAAAGCCCTCGATGCCCCATCCTTCACCGTGTTGATTACCGCTGCGGGAGGCAAAGACAAGGTCACGGCCTACTGCACAGCGGTACTCAACGCCGACCTCGCCGCGGCGGATAGCGCCCACCCCACGGGCACGCCAACAACGGAACCCCACGGCGAGTCGGCCAACCACGCCAGGGGGACTGCAACCGGGGATGTCGGTAACGACACCACGGGTGCTGATGGCCAGGTCGGGGTCGGCAGCTCTGTGGATGCCACGGTGGCGCCGGGAACACAGGTCGGTGCCACCGTGGCACCCAAAGCGGGCCTTGAGGCCACCGCGGCGCCCGGCGCCCACCTCGGAGCTACCGGCAAGGTGACGGAAACCGGTCA
>NZ_CAKKTK010000109.1:0-11574 GCF_920656135.1 Frankia sp. Cppng1_Ct_nod
GTTCGACGCCACGGCCACTCATCCGGCGAAGGTCAGCAGCGCCACGTCGCGCCGCGAACAACATCAGGACAAACCCGAGTATGCCGAGAACCACAATCAGCGGAGTTCGGTTGAGCGCGACCCCGACGACCAGGACGACCAACCCGAGCCCGAACAGGAGAAGGCTACGGCGCACCCTGCGCAGCAGGTAGGTACGAGGGTTCGTCGAGCGGACCGTGCTCGCGAACTTCGGATCGTCCTCGACGAGCGCGCGCTCGATCTGTTCCAGCAGGCGCTGCTCGTTTTCCGAGAGCGGCATCGACGCTCCTCCCACGACCGGCAGGTCCGGCAGACGGAACCTGACACCCAAGAATAGGCACGACCGAGCGGGTGCGGTAGACAACCGACCATGCCGAGACAGACCGATCGGTTCGTCCTGTCGTCAGTCCTCCCCGGCAGCGTCCCCGCCCATGCCCGGACGTGTCATCAGAGATGCCGGTCGGACCATATCGGTGCCGAACCGGAGACGAGCCCGATCAGCAGCGCGTTCGGCATCCCGCCACCCGAACCGGCGCTCGCCGAGCGTCGGTTGGTGGCCGATTTCCCCTGCTGGTACCAGCTTCTCGGCCCGCACACCGACCAGGCGTACCACCATGCCCGCGCGCGGAAGCCCGTCGAAAAGATCACACATCGTCCGGTAGATCGTCTGCGCGACGTCGGTGGGCTCGGGCAGCGTGCGTGCCCGGGTCACGGTGGTGAAGTCGCCGTAGCGGACCTTGAGCGAGATGGTGCGGGCGACATGGCCCTGGCTGCGTAGTCGGGCTGCGACCCGTTCGGACAACCGCAGAAGCTCCCGGACGATGCCGGCCCGTTGCGCGGTGTCGACGGGGAACGTCTCCTCGGCACCGATGCTGCGTTCCACCGCAGGTGGACTGACCGCCCGGTCGTCGTGGCCGTGCGCGAGTGCGGACAGCTGCGCTGCTGCCGCCTGGCCGAGCGCGAACTGGAGCGTGGCGAGCGGGGTGTTCGCAATATCACCGATAGTGCGCAGACCGAGACGGTGCAGGATCGCTTCGGTGCGTTCCCCGACTCCCCACAGCGCGGCTGTCGGCAGCGGGTGCAAGAAGGTAAGGACACCATGGGCGGGGACCAGCAGCAGCCCGTCCGGCTTGCACCGCGCCGATGCGATCTTGGCAACGAACATCGACGGTGCCACCCCGACCGAACAGGTGAGCTGCTCCTGCGAGGCCACCCTCGCCCGGATGGCCGCCGCAACCCGGACCGGGGATCCCAGACGCCGCCGAGCGCCCGTGACGTCGAGAAACGCCTCGTCGAGAGACAGCGGCTGGACGATCGGTGTGACATCACGAAAAATTGCCATGATTGCCGCGGACGCCCGCCGGTAGGCGTCATGGTCGGCCGGCAGCACCACCGCAGCCGGGCAGAGCCGGCGTGCCCTGCCCATCGGCATGGCGCTTCGCACGCCGTAGCGGCGGGCCTCATAGGTCGCGGACAGTACCACTCCGCGCACGCCACCGCCGACGATCACGGGACGGCCGCGCAGCCGCGGGTCCGCGCGGACCGCGACCGACGCGAAGAAGGCATCCATGTCCACGTGGAGAACATGACTGCCCCCGTCATCGGGGATCACGTCGTCGGGCATCACGTCGTCGGGCATCACGTCATCGGTCGTTCGGCTGTTCACGGCGGCGGGCAAGGACGTGCAACTGGGTGGCGAGGTCACGGAAAGGGTGCCTGGACGAGGCTGCGATCTCCAGCCGCAGCAGCCGCTCCGCCGCGGAGGGATCCGCATCCACCAGAGCTCCGGGGACCAGGTCCGCAAACACCCGTACCCCGTGGATCGCGATCACATCGGCACCGGCGTCCGCCACCATGCGAGTGAGGGTTTCGGCGTCGAACCGGTGCGCCGGGTCGGATGTCGCGCACCGCCCCCCGGGATCGGCAAGCGCGTACCGGGCCTCCGCGAACCTACCGGCGAGCGCCCGTGCGAGCACGACCGCGTTCCGGTTCGCGGCAACGACACTGAGCAGGCCGCCGGGACGCAACGCCACGGTCGCGACAGCCAGGGCGCGGTCCGGCTCATCCACCACCTCCAGAACGGTGTGACACAGCAACACGTCCGACGACGCCACCCCGACGATCTCCGGAACGGTTGAAAGATCTCCCTGCCGAGCGTCCACGAGATGCGTGACCCCGCGCTCGGCCGCCCGCCGGTCCAGTGACGCGAGCGCGTCCGGGCTCGGATCGATGACGGTCACCCGATGCCCCTGTTCCGCCAGCGGCACCGCAAACCCTCCGCTCCCGCCGCCCGCGTCCACGATGCCGAGCGTGCTGTCGTCCCGTGGGGTCAATGCGGCAAGAGCATCTCGTAGTCCCTGCCAGACCACGGCCTGCCGAAGATCTCCCCAGGTAACCGGACGAGTTCTGACAGCCATGCCTTACCTCCCGTTGGGCGATGCCCGGTGAGGACTCCCCGACCTCTTCGGCAGGGTAGCCACGGACGACCACTTTCGAACCTCAGGTGGGGAGCCGGAGACCTATGGCTATGCCGACCACCAGACCTCCCAGGGACAGACCGGCCAACCGCAGTACCCAGTCAGGCGGACGCCGTCGTCCCCGCCGCAAAGCTTCGCGTGACTGCTCGGACACGTCAGACGGTTCCGTCCGTTGCGACACCTGCCGCGAACCGTTCCCACGAATGATCAGACTCACACATGACCCCCACCACCAGTAACCAAGATGCATCGGATGGTCACTGATAGTGAGCGCTGGCTCTGTGGTGTGCAAGACGAGTTACGCGGCCCGCCCGACCATTCGAATTGGAGATCGGCCCGGACAGCGGATTCGGTCACCGACGGCGCTGATCGTGGGAAAACCGGGCAAAATCGGCAACCATGGCCGGCAGTACCGGTTGGGATGGCAGACCCAACGTCGTTTCCACGACTCCGAGAAAAATCTCGACCTGTCGTACCAGGTCATCGGCATCACGGGTACCGACCACGGGCAGACCTGCCTCGGCCGCCGCCCGCCGGGCGGCACCTGCCGCGAAGAACTGCGCCCACTCCGCCAGCTCGGGTGCCACCGCCGCAAGCAGCCTCCAGGCACTCGCCGGCCGACCGCGATGACCGGGGCGAGCCTGTGCCCGGTCGGCGAGGACCGCCGCCGCGACACGCAACGCCGCCAGATGAGCCAGGGCGTACCGCTCTGCGGGGACCTGGACGAGACTCGCCTCGTCAAGGCCGTGCCGCGCGGCCATGAGCAGCTCGTCCCGGGAACGGCGGGGCAGGCCCACGGAGGGGATCGACGTTCGGACACCACGACGTCCCCGAGTCAGGACAGGCACCGCAGACGCGGCATACCGATCATTAGCCTGCTGACTCATGACCACCCCTTCCAGCATATCGAACGCATGTTCGAACACTGGAACGAGTAAACCTCACCCAAGCCAGATCGGTCAACATCACCGAAGGCGCCGGCTTACCGAGGGGATGAGGCAAAGAGCACCGCACGGATGACGCCGCGACAATCATCCGGACAACCCGCACGTCAACCGCAGTGGACCAACCAAGCCGCGGGGTCTCCCATCCCGAACGCTACGAATACATATCCGGCTGCAGTTCCTCGGGCCGGCCGTGGGGCCGCGCAGCCGGTTGCGCAGCCGGTCGCGCAACCGGCTGACCGTTGTCCGCCGACCGCGACCAGCCGACCGTGACCGGATCACGGGAAGCCCCGCCGTCCCACCTGATGCCGCCATCCCGGCCACGCCTGCCGGCAACCGGCGGCAGACCGGACAGCAACCGCAGAAACCAGCCCAACGTCAGGAGAACCAGCGGATCGTGGGCACCCCCACAGCGGCGGTGGTCGTCGTCCACGAACACCAGCGACGTACCGTCGTGTGCGAACCGGAGAAGACTGCGCCCACATCCGTCGAAAAAGCCGCACTCGAAGACGGACCTGCCGGGAACAACCCACCGCGCCGTATGACCGCCGGGGAGTTCGACGGTGCCGCCGCCGCGGCGGCGTGCTGGTCGGAAGGCGGCCAATGGGATTCGCATGACGGGGTCGAGTACCCGTATCCCGCGATGGTCGAGGTCGGCCTCCAGCGCCAGCGGACGCCCCTCAACCATCAGCTCGACCCGGCGGGCACCCTGCCAGTCCGCGAGGATCGCCGCGACACGGCTGTCGGCCGCTACCAGCACAAGGTGATCCTGTCTGCCATCGACGATATTCAGGGTCACCTCGTGCAGAAGTCCTCGCCGCCGCATCTCCTTCGTCGATGTGTCCGCCATGATTGGCACACCTCCTGTTGTTCCTTCGCCCCCGTTACAGGCAGGCTCGATGGAACAAATTGGAGCAGGTGGCCATCAACCAGCCGTACACATCCGATCACGGCGGACGTTGACGTCCTGTTGACAAACCCACTGGATCAACGGCTGGACGCGCGAAAGGGAACTCGCGGAACCTGGCGTGGCACCAGTCGCCCAGCCGACTCGAACACTCCGCCGCAAAGTGGTTGCGACAGTCTCGCACACGACGCACTCTGCGGTAGACAGACTTCAGAAAAGCAGAGCTGTCACCGTCACGAAGACCATTGGCCAAAGGAATCGCGATCATGGCTCTCGCCAAAGGCGGCGTCGTGACACGGTCGCGCCGCCGGAGGCCCCGAGGAAGCACCGAACCCGGAATCGGGTATCGCCGGATACCGCGACCGGACCGGTCGGCACGAGAAGGTCACATGCCAGACGAAGAGCACCTGCAGTTCGCAATCCTGGGACCCACCGAGGTCAGCCGCCACGGCGAAAGAATCGTTCTCGGTGGAAGACAGCGGAAGGCGCTGCTCACGGCCTTGCTGCTGGATGCCGGCCAGATCGTGACGACCTACCGGCTGATCGAGGCGGTCTGGGACGGTCATCCCCCGGACCGGGCGTTGGCGACCCTGCGTACGCACATGAGCGAGCTGCGCCGCCGACTCGACCCGACCGAGCGTAATCGGCTGCTCATCGGCCACGGTTCGGGATATTCGTTGCAGGTCGACTCCGAGCAGATCGACGCCGCGCGGGCTCGCACCCTGCTGGAGCAGGGCCGCCGCGCGCTCCAGGACGGTGATCCGGTCGCGGCGATAGCCCCGCTGCAGACGGCCCTGGGTTTATGGCGCGGCCAGGCACTCGCCGACGTCGCCGATTACACGTTTGCCGCCGCGCACGTGCAGCGACTCGACGAGTTGCACCGCGATGTGATCCGGACCCGGATCTCCGCGGACCTCTCCCTCGGCCGCCATCAGGAGATCATCGGCGATCTGCGGGGGCTGGTCACCCAATATCCACACGACGAGGGGCTGCGCAGGGAACTCATCGTCGCCCTCTACCGGGCCGACAGGACGGAGGAAGCGACCCAGGCATGCCGCGACGGACTGAAAGGTCTGCACGAACTCGGCCTGGACTCGGCCGCACTGCGCAACCTGCAGGAGCAGATCCTGCGGAGATCGAGCGCCCTGGCCTGGACACCACCGCGGGCACTGGAGCGCCCGCAGTCACCGGCGACGACCAGCCTCGGCATCTACCAGCTCCCCCCCGACATCGCAGACTTCACCGGCCGCGACAGCATCCGGACGCGGATCCTCACCGCGCTGACCGACCCGGCCGCGCTGGCTCGGGGCACGGTCGTGGCCGCGATCGCGGGCAAGCCCGGAGCGGGCAAGACCGCGCTGGCCATCCACCTGGCCCACCGGGTCCGCGAGCACTTCCCCGACCCGCCGTTGTTCTTCGACCTGCGGGGCACCCAGCCCACGGCGCTGGACCCGACCCGGGTACTGTCCCGGCTGGTGCAGGCACTCGGCGTGGCCAGGACCGCGGTGCCCCCCGACCCCGACGATCTCGCCGAGATGTACCACAACATCCTCGCCGACCAGCGCATGGTGATCGTTCTGGACAATGCCGCCGGTGAGTGGCAGATCCGGCCGTTGCTGCCCACCACCCCCGGCTGCGCGGTCATCGTCACCAGCCGGTCCCGGCTGCATGGTCTGGACGCCTTCCACCGGACCATCGCCGACCTGACCGCCACCGAAGCCGTCGCCCTGCTGGCGAAACTCACCGGTGACGACCGGGTCGAGGCCGAACCCGAAGCCGCCCGTGACATCGCCGGGCTCTGTGGTTACCTGCCCATGGCGATCCAGATCGCCGGCCGCAAGATCGCGGCCCACTCACACTGGAGGCTGGCCCGGGTTGCCGTCCGGCTGACCAACGAGCGTGATCGTCTGTCCTGGCTGGAACTCGGGGACATGGAGGTTCGAGCCAGCTTCGCGCTGAGCTATGACGGCCGACCCGAGGACGAACGCCGCGCGTTCCGGTTGCTCGCCCTGCCCAACATCGTCACCTTCGCGCCCTGGGCGGCCGCGGCCCTGCTCGACATCGACGTCGACGAGGCCGAAGACGTCCTGGACCGACTCGCCGACGCCCAGCTCCTGGAACGGCGTAATCCCGACCAGACCGGGCAGACCCGCTACCGGTTTCACGACCTGATGCGGGTGTTCGCACGGGAACGCCTGGCCGATATCCCGCCGGCCGGAACGGAACCGGTGAACCCGGTGAACCCGGCAGCCGCCGTCGCGGAAGAGCAGCGCACCGCGTTCACCCGGATACTGTCGGCGTATCTGACCGTCCTGGACCGCGCCACCGCGGCCTTCGCGCCGGGCGGAGCCTGGATGATCGACAACCAGGTCCTACCGGCGGCACCGCCGGACCCCGACACCCTCGCCGCGCTAGTCTCCTCGCCGCTGGTCTGGTTCGGCATCGAACGCACCAACCTCCACGCCCTGATCGAGCAGGCGGCCAGCCAGGAACTGGACGAGATGACCTGGCGGCTGGCCGCGGCAGCCACCCGGTTCTACGACTTCGGCGGCCACTGGGGAGACTGGGAGCAGACGCACAACCAGGGCCTCACCGCCGCCCGCCGGTCCGGCAACCCGTTGGCGGAAGCCACCATGCTGTGCAGTCTCGGCGACCGGGACATCGTCCTCGCCTTCGAGGAGGCCTTCTGGAATCTGGACGCCCCGGGCGCCGACCCGGACGGCCGGCCCGCCGTCCAGGCGAACAGCACCGCACGCGACCATCTCGACCTCGCCACCGAACGGTTCACCCGCAGCCTCGAGATCTTCGCTGCCATCGGCAACACCTTCGGCGAGGCACGCAGCCTGCACGGACTTGCCGACAGCTGCCGCGGCAAAGGGCAGCTCGACGAGGCGGTGGACTACTTCGACCGTGCCCTGTACCTGTTCCGCCAGTGCAACAGACCGGCCGCGGAGGCCGAGACGTTGGTGTGCCTGGCAATGTGCCACGGCGACCGCCACGAGATCACCGAAGCCGTCGCCTGCCTGAACACGACCATGACCATCGCCCAGGACCTCGACAACCAGCCCCTGGAGGCGTATGGGTTGCGCCGCCTCGGCGACCTCTACCGCAACCAGACCCGCCTGGAAAGCGCGCTCGTCGCCTACAACGAATCCCTGATCCTGCTCGCGGCCCTGCCCGACCAGCTGTGGGAACCCCGTATCCTGATCCGCCGCGGGGACATGCTCTCGCAGATGGACGACATCCACAGTGCCAGACGGTCCTGGCAGCAGGGCATCAACCTGCTGCGCCAGACCGGCTCCACGGAACTCGCCGCCGCCGAGCGGCGGCTGTCCTCGGCCGCACCCGCCGAACCCGCCCAGTTCGACGGCGGCCGTCTGCTCGGCGGGTTCGACCCCGACTACTTCATCAACCGCACCGCGGCCAGCCGGCGGATCGTACGGGTCCTCAACACCTGGACCGACCTGGTCACATCCCAGTACGAGCAGGCGTTCGCCGCCGCTGTCAGCACCGCCCTGCGTAACGGGGCGCTGGTCCAGATCCTCCTGCTCGACCCCGACTCGCCCGCGGCCGTGCAACGGGCGAAGGATCTGCGCCGCGTTGTCGACGTCCCTGACTCGATCAGAAGCAACCTGCGGCGGCTGGACGCGATCCGTGCGGGCCTGGACCCGCATCTGCGCCACCGGATGTCCGTACGGGTCTACACCGAACCGCCGCTGACGAGTTACCACCGGTGGGACAACGGAGCCATCGTCTCGACGTACCCGGTCGGCCGCTCCTCGTCGGCTTCCACTCAGCACGAGACGACCGTCGACTCCGCCCTCGTCCAGTTCATCGAACAGCGCTTCACCGACCTGTGGGACCCGGGCGTCAGCACAGGCCTCGACGACTACCTGCGGCTGCCCCTGCTCATCGACTCACGCGCGGGCGGGTCGGACGAACTGTCCGTGCTCTACATCCAGCTGGACGACTCGGTGTTCGTCGCCGACGACAAACTCGCCGCTCTAATCCGCGACAACGGGCCTGACGGGGTGCTGACACAGGTCGCCGGGTCAGGCCGGCATCCCCGCCAGACGCTGGGACGATGCCGGGCACTGCCGTGGCGCGATAACGCACCCCGGATTCAGGCGATCTTCCTGCAGAAGTACGGGGTGGAACCCGGCAGAGTGCTGCGACTGTCACCGCTACGGCCAGCAGGACCACGTACAGCAAGCCCCACCGTTCAGCCGTGAACCCGGTACGGTCCCGAGCATGGGACATGGCGGTGGATATCCGACGGAGACCTGCCCGTTCGTGACCATCGACCTGTGGGGGGTACGCCCCCGCCACGTGCCCCATGCCGTGGCACGGATGGCGCTGGACCGCCGCCATCTCCGGCGCACGACCGGGGTGGTCTTCGCCAGGCTGCTCGGTACCGGACGCGGCCGGACCTTCACCCCGCGCGACGCCGACATGCTGCGCTGGGGGCTGCTGACCGTCTGGGCATCTGCGCGGGACGCAGCCGTATTCGAACGGTCCGCCGTGATCACCGCATGGTCGGGTATCGCGCACGAACGATGGCGTGCCGAACTTCACCCGTTGTCGTCACGCGGACGGTGGTCGCGCCAGCGTCCGTTCGGGGACCCGGTGCCGCCGCCTTCCGGCACGACCGGGCCGGTCGCGGCGATCACCCGGGCGAGGCTGTCGATCCGGCGGGCCCGCGACTTCTGGCGGGCGGTGCCACCGGTGACCGAGGATCTTGCCCGAAGCGATGGCCTGCGGTTCGCCGTGGGAATCGGCGAGGCACCGCTCGGGCTGCAGGGAACCTTCAGTATCTGGGACGACGCCGCCGCGCTGCGCCGGTTCGCCTACGGTCGCGAAGCCCATGCCGATGTCGTTCGCCGCACATCCGATGACGGCTGGTACACCGAGGAGCTTTTCGCGCGCTTCGCCGTCCTGCATACCCACGGAACGATTAACGGACGTGACCCACTGGCACGATCCGGCCGGGACCGAACCCGCTGATCCGACCATGACCGGCGAGTCGGGATACCGATGGTAACCATGGTCACAAAGCACGGGGCCGTTAACCGTGCGTTGAAGATCACGCGGCACGGTGGAGGTTATGCCGAGCCCGGCCCTCATTACCATGACCGATATCACAGCGCGAGTCTCAGCGCAGGTCGGCGCAGGTCGGCGTAGGTCAGCGCAAACCACGGGGCAAGTTACAACAAGAACCAGCCATCGCCCATGAACCCATAAACACAGCCCTCCGGTAACCGAGTTTCACTCTGATTAACAGCCGAATGGAAACAGAAATGTCGACACCCGCCGACTCCGTCGTGTCCTTCCGCCCGCCGCGCCCAACCCGCCGGGTCCTCGTCGCGACCGTGGTGAGCGAACCCACCCGGCGGTCACTGCAGGCGATCCCTACCGTGCTGCTGCGCGCGGACCTCGCCGCCACGGCGTCCGCCCTGGCCGACACGCTGTCGACGTTGCGCCCCGACACCCTGGTCGTCGGTGCGAACGCCGTGGACGCGTCCGCGATCGCAGCGTGGGCGGCGGCGGTCCGCACACAGGACGATCATCGAAAACTTCTGATCATCCGCCGCGGGACCTCGCTCGCGGCCATCGACACGACCGCCGCGGCCGCCCACGGCGTCGAGGTCGTGAACACTCCGGAGGTCAACGCCCGCCACATCGCCCGGTTCGTCACCGACGCCCTGCTGGACGCCGCACGCGGCACGTTTCCGGACGCCCATTCGATCATCGTGGGGCTGATCGGTGCCGGCGCGATCAACGGACGGGTCGCACGTGCCGCAGCCGCCCACGGCCACCGGATCCTCGTCCACACGCCGTCCCTGGCCGCGGATCCGCGGGTCCGGGACGCATGGATGTCCACCCACGGCCTGGCGGACGCTCCCATCACCGTCGCCCGCGACATCGACGCGGTCTTCGCCGGGTCCGATCTCCTCAGCATCGCGGTACCGCTGACCGCCGATGGCCGGCACCCGACCCACGGGTTCATCAACCCCGCCCACGTCAAGGCATTCGCCGGCACCAGGATCGTGTCGATCAGCGAACCGGAGGTTCTGACCGAGGGTGCGGTCATGGAAGCCTACGGCCGCCGGGAGCTCACCGTTGTGATCGACAACGCACCCGGGCTCGTCGACCCGCTCCGCAAGAAAATAGTCGATCGTTTCCCGGACGGCGGAGCGTTGCGTCCAGGCTTCACCCTCAGCTCGGCGGCGATGCGCATGCCCGGCTGCGGCGAAGAACTTGACCAGGCATTTCTCACCGTGGTCGCCAACAGCGAGATCGCTGAACTACCTGCCGAGCCCGATGCCGGATCCGACGGCCTGCTGAACACCGAATCCGACGGCGAATCCGACGGCGAGTTGTGGGCCGCGGCACCGGTCGAACTCGGCGTCGAGCCATGGGTGGCCCGGCGAGATCGAGGTCGCCCCGAGGGCCGGGGCAACACAGACGGGATCATCATCATCGGTGGCGGGATCGTCGGGTTGACCATCGCCCTGAGCCTGCACACCGCCGGCCGGCGCAACATCCAGGTGCTCGACGCAGCCCCGGCCGACCGCACCGACCCCTCTCGGCAGGGCACCACCTACGGCGGGACCGACGGGCGCCACCTGTCACTGACCGAAACCGTTCCGCATGCCGACACGTCCCGCCGCAGCGTTCTCGCCCGGTCGCCGCGTGCCGGCGGCTGGCAGCTGCGCGACCCGAGCACCCTCGATGACAGGGAGCGCGGCTGGGTCGAGGCCTTCGAGGGCTTCACCGACCGCGCCGGCCTGCGCGCGCTCACCGTGGATCTCGTGGTCGGCCTCAACCGACTGGGCCTACGCGGCTGGGAGGCGTTGTTCGCCCGCTACCCACACGTTTTCGACCAGCTGCGGCGGGATACCCGACTTCCCCGCTGTTACCTGTCCGAGGCAGGCCTGGCCGCTGGGATGCTCCTGCAGTCCCAGATCGACTCCACGGTCCGCACGGTCGACCCCGACGAGATCACCCGCCGGTGGCCGGCGCTCGCCACGACCACGAGGACGGTGATGACCACGAACACCGCCGAAGCGGTGCCGGCGGCCCCACGGGCATCGGTCCACGGAGCCATCGAGGTTGACGGGTACGCCGTCAACATCCACCAACTTGCCGACAGCATCCGCGATCTCTCAGTGGCCAACGGCGTGCCCGTGCATGCCGGCTGCCGCGTACACAGCCTGCACCGGCTATC
>NZ_CAKKTK010000110.1:0-11528 GCF_920656135.1 Frankia sp. Cppng1_Ct_nod
TGGAAGGACAGCCGATGCCGAGAACCTACACTCCCGATGAGACCGATCCCTTCTTCGGTTCCCTGGAAACCTCAGGTCTACCGCACAGCGAGTCCACCGTTGTAGCAGTGGCAAGTTTCGCAGCCTACGAGAAAACGGAAGATCCTACTGCTCTACCCTTCGGGACGACCCTGGGGTGCACGCCGACCGGGCAGGCCAAGCCCGCGTATGGCGAGCAGGATTACGACGAAGACGAACAGCGGCTGCGCGTATACGCCTCCACTGGCAAGCAGTCCACACTGTACAATCTGATCGACTGGGAATGGGTCTGTATAAAAGACTGAACGGAAGCGGACGACGATGAGATCCGGTGTGCGGAGCCGATGATTTCTTCCCGCATACCGGCAAACCTTTCTTCCCGGGTTCCGTCCGAATGGGAGCGATATTGAGTATCGGGTCGTCACTGGTTCCGAGGCTTGCGGCCCGCACGCTCGCCATACTGTCCGGAAGTCGGGTCGGACGCCGTACAGTGATCTTCTATCATGACCAGACCGCCGCACTGGTCGGCATTATCGGACTATCATGGCTCGCCGCAGGGAGCGTTGTGGCCGGTCCCTTCATTATTCGTCGCTTCGTTGACGGGTCACTGGTATCCCGCCAGTCCGGCATCCTTGTCTCATCAATGGTCCTCCTGCTACTCGTGTTCGTACTCGAAGCTGCGGTCGTGGCACTCCGGATATCACTGTTGAGTCGACTCGGCGAAACCGTGCTCGCGCGTGTCCGAGGTAGTCTCAGCGAAAAGATCGCAACCTTGCCGTTCGGCTTTTTCCCGAGCGCCCGCCAGAGCCACGGGATGACTCTGATCACCAACGATGCAATGAGCGTCCAGAGTGCCGCCACCGTCAACCTTCCCGCCGTGTTCGCCGGCGGCTTCAACGCGACCGTCGCGATACCGACCGTCCTAGTGCTGGACTGGCGGTTAGCACTCGTTGCGGCCGCTTTCGCCCCGCTACCCGCACTCATGTCCCTGGTTGGACGGTCAGCAATCAGGCGTGCCAGTAGCGAGACGCTGGAGATCTACGGTCGGATGATGGGTCAGATCATTGACCTGACCGGCGTCTCCGGAGCGCTTCATATTCGTCTGTTCGGCCGCCATGACCACGAGATCGCCCGTATGCGTGTCACCCTCGACAGCATACGGACATCCTCAGTCGCCCGTATGACCATAGTGGCGCGTCAGCACTTTCTGGTTGTCGCCGCCGCGGCGGTGTCGATAGCGGCGACTATAGGGATCGGCTCGTCCTTCGTGGTCAACGGCTCCATGACGATCGGTACTCTGGTGGCCTTCGCCAGCGCTTTGGCGGTGGCATTCCAGCCGATGTCAACAATGGCGATCGCTCGATCGCAGCTTGTGGGAGCCGGGCCCTCGATCGAGCGTGTCTTCACCTTTCTCGACCTTCCGGTTGGCAGCACGCCGATCCGGACAACGTACACTGCAGCCACGGTGGCCTACAACCACCCAGCAGATGAGCGGCGTACAGGCCCAGATGTCGTCGTCGAAAAACTGTGGTTCCGGTACGCGCCAGCAGAAGATGACGGCCGTCCGGACAGCCGCTCATCGACGCCCATTACGGATGACCGTCCGCTCTTTGCCGACTGGGCGCTACGAGGAGTGGACCTCAAGGCGGCTCCCGGTTCAACCGTGGCGATCGTGGGACCGAGCGGCGCAGGGAAGACGACCCTGACCTATCTGATAGCCGGACTCTACCGACCAAACGCCGGTCGAATTCTTCTCGACGGTACCGACATCACCAATTCGGAAGCGGATCAGATTCATACCATGGTTGGTCTGGTCGCCCAGGAGCCACACCTGTTCCACGACACGATCGCCGCCAACCTCAGGTACGGCCGAGCGGAGGCCACCGAAGACGAGATGGTGGAAGCCTTGACCGCGGTCAACCTCGGTCTTCTCCTAGCACGGCTGCCAGAGGGACTCAACACGACGGTCGGCGCTCGCGGCTACCAGCTCTCTGGCGGAGAACGACAACGGCTTGCGATCGCCAGGGTCCTACTGCAGGATCCTCGCCTCCTCATTCTCGACGAAGCAACTTCGCAGCTGGACACCGTGTCCGAAACTCATATCCGGGAGGCGATGAAGACTCTCGCACACGGCCGCACGTGCATCATCGTCGCACACCGTCTATCGACGATCGTCGGCGCCGAAAAAATCTTTGTTCTCGATGGTGGTTGCTCAGCCGAGGAGGGAAATCACGACGAGCTGCTCGCTGAGGACGGCATCTACGCCCGGCTCTACAGAACACAGGCCGGCGCACCTGACTGAAGGAATCGATGATTTTATGGCTGAACACACTCCTCTGATCACATTCGAGGAGAAGGCGGTGCGCGAAGCAGCAACCATGGACGCTGACTTAATTGTCAAAAGCGTCGCCCCGCTGGTATCTAGACGACTAAAAATCAGGACGGGGCATCCGGCGGACTATGCCAGTCTGCACGCCTGGGAGACCTCAACGGAGGTGCGCTTCCGGCTCGGCGAGAGGGCTACGGCACCGACACTCGACCTGTTCACCAAAAGAATGGAGATAGATCCGAGCAGGCAGTTCATCGCACTTTCCCATGACGATGTTCCCCGGGCATGGATGACCGCGTACAACCACGACACAGAGGATGGCCATGTCTGGTTCGGGTGGGCGTCCGCACTGGTCGGGGTCCTCGGCCTGACGATGGTTGCCGCACCGCGGCCGCGGCCTCGGTGGCGTGGATGTTGGCGAAACACCAGCTTTCCGCCATATTTGTGCTGGTAGACGTCTCCCGACCACCCTGGCCACTGATTGTCATGGGTGTTGGTGTGCTGGCGACAGTAAACGCCTTGATGGAAGAAGTCCTGTGGCGAGGATGGTGGACGACGCAACTCACGGCGCACGGGTTTCGGCCGACAGCGGCCATCGCTGCAGGCGGTCTCCTTTGGAGCGGCCCACGGGACAGGTCTTTCGGGGGGCGTTGCCGGAATGGTCGGCGCGACCGTTTTCGGCGTCGTCCTCGGCATGCTGCGGAACGCCTCGGCCGGGCTGACAGCGCCGGTCATTGCACACACGTTGGTCGACCTGGTTCTGTTCTCCCTTGCCGTGGAGCATGTGGTGTGGCGCGTGTGACCGGACGGGTAGGCCAACTCCACGCTCCTTCCCGGTTTCCGTAACACATGATCGCCCGGTGGGTCCGGCAGCCGTGGGACCGATGTCTGGGCCGGAACCTCCGCGTGCTCACCGGGTTGCGGGCGGAGGCGGAACCCGGTGAAGGGCCGGAGTCCGGCGGACCGGGGCCACACACCCCGACGGCCGGGCCGAGGGCGACCTGTCCGCACGAACATGAGCAGACGCCATACGCTGTGGGCCACGGTTATCGTGGTGAATGATCGATCTACACACCCATTCGACGGCATCGGACGGTCTGCTGCGCCCTGCCGAAGTGGTACGCCAGGCCGCATCCTCCGGCCTGAGCGTCATCGCACTCACCGACCATGACACCACCAGCGGCCTGGTCGATGCCGCCGAAGCTCTGCCCGCCGGCCTCACCCTGCTACCGGGAGCGGAGATCTCCTGCGGAGTACGGGTCGGCCCCGACCACTGGGTGAGCCTGCACCTGCTCGCCTACCTGTTCGACGCGACCGAACCGGACTTCGCCGCCGTCCGGGCACGGCTGCGCTCCGAGCGGGTCACCCGCGCCCAGCGGATGGTGGAGAAACTGGCCGCCGACGGCCATCCGGTGCACTGGGAACGGGTTCGTGCCCAGGCCGACGGTGTGGTCGGGCGCCCGCACGTGGCCGAGGCACTTGTCAGTGCCGGCCTGGTGGACACCGTCGCGGACGCGTTCACCCCTGCCTGGATCGGCGCCGGTGGCCGCTACTGGGTGGGCAAGGACGAGCCGGATGCGCTCGAGGCGATCCGGCTGGTGCGCAACGCAGGCGGGGTCAGCGTCCTCGCGCACGCATACGCCAGAAAGCGGGGTGAGACCATCAACCCGGGCATGATCACCGCACTGGCCCGGGCAGGTCTCGGCGGCCTCGAGGTGGACCATCCCGACCACACGCCGGACGCGCGAGCCGAGCTGCGGCGGCTCGCCGCAGACCTGGACCTGATCGTCACCGGCGCCAGCGACTTCCACGGCCCGAGCAAACCCCAGCGGCTCGGCGCGGAGACCACGAGCGAACAGGCCTACGACGCGCTGGTCGCGGCCGGGCAGGGCGCACACCCGGTGACGGGGCAGGTCAAAACGCCACCTATCGGTGAACCGGATATTTTAGGTAAAAATTAGAGTGAACCGGACAGGACTCTGTCCGGTTCACAACGCCCGAAAGGTGTCGTCTCGGAGGAGGGCGTCTCGGAGGTGGCGCCTCAGGCGCTTTGGCCGCATCCTCCGCCGGGCGTCGACGCGGATGACCGGCGATCGAGCCGGCTCAGCAGGTCGGCCAGGATGTCCAGTTCGTCGGGGCTGAAATGGCTGGTCACGTGCTTCGACACCCCGGCGAGATGGGTCCGGGCCGCGGCCCGCAGACGCTTGCGACCTTCCGGAGTGAGGGTCGCCAGCGTGCCGCGGGCATCCGATGGGCAGGAACGGCGCTCGACCAGGCCATCGCGCTCAAGCCGGTCGACCAGCCGGGTGAGCCCGCTGCGTGAGAGCAGTACAGCCTCCGCGAGCTCGTTCATGCGCAGGGCACCGTCCGGTGCTTCGGCGAGCTGCACCAGTACGTCATAGGACGCCAGCTGCAGGTGGTGCTCGCCCTCGAGGTCGGTCTCCAACTGGCGGGTAACGTATGAGTGCGCCCGCAGGAATGTACGCCACGCCCGCATCGAGCGCGGGTCAACCAGCGGTTCCTGCGCTCCTGTCCGCTCGTCGACCATCACGTGGATCAGAGTACGTCCCCCGTGTGGGCCCGGGAGCAAGCTCAAGAACGATGTCAGACGATCGACATTTCGACAAGCTCCGACGGGGTTGCGGTGGTCCGGCAAGCATGTTCGCGGCTGCCTGCGATGACCACCGAGTTCTTGCCGGGCGCGTCCCGGCGGGGCTGGCCGCTATGGTGGAGGTGCAGGCGTGACGGCGTGAGCCGCGCGCACCATACCGACTGGTCGAGGTTCTCTCTTGTCTGCTTCCCGGCCTAGCGCGGACGCAATCCAGGCAGCTCTCGCGACAGTGCTGGACCCTGAGATCGGGCGTCCCATCACCGAACTGGACATGGTCGACTCGGTGCGCATCGCAGACGATAACACCGTGGACATCGTGGTTCTACTGACCGTGTCCGGCTGTCCGATGCGCGAGGAAATCACCAATCGGGTCGAGCGCGCGGTCGACGCGGTGCCGGGCGTGCCCGGTTCACGGGTCCGCCTTGAGGTTATGACGGCGGAACAGCGTGCCGCCCTGCACACGAAGTTGCGCGGTGGCACGGCGACCCGGGCGATCCCGTTCGCGCAGCCGGGCTCGCTGACCCGCGTGTACGGAGTGGCCAGTGGCAAGGGCGGCGTGGGTAAGTCGTCGGTGACCGTCAACCTGGCCGCGTCCATGGCCCGGTCAGGGCTTTCGGTCGGTGTACTCGACGCCGACATCTACGGGCACTCGATTCCCCGGATGCTCGGAGTCGACCGCCTGCCCACCCAGGTCGAAAAAATGATCATGCCGCCACAGGCGCACGGCGTGAAGGTCATCTCCACCGGCATGTTCACCCGCGGAAATCAGCCTGTCACGTGGCGCGGCCCTATGCTACACCGAGCGCTCGAGCAGTTTCTCTCGGACGTCTTCTGGGGTGATCTCGACATCCTCCTGCTCGACCTCCCGCCGGGCACCGGCGACATCGCGATCTCACTTGCGCAGCTCGTGCCGTCGTCCGAGCTTCTCATCGTGACCACCCCACAGCTTGCCGCGACCGAGGTCGCCGAACGGGCCGGGACAGTCGCGGTTCAAACCCGCCAGAACGTTGTCGGCGTGGTCGAGAACATGGCGTGGCTGCCCTGCCCACACTGCGACGAACGGGTCGACGTCTTCGGCTCCGGCGGTGGCGCGGCCGTGGCCGAGCGGCTGACCCGTGTCCTCGGGCACGACGTCCCACTGCTGGCGCAGATACCGATCGACGTCCGGCTACGCGAAGGCGGAGACGCCGGTGTCCCACTGGTGAGCGCCGATCCGGACTGCGAAGCCTCGAAGATTCTGCGGGGGGTGGCCGAGCGGCTGTCATCACGATCCCGCGGACTGGCCGGTCGCTCGCTCGGTCTCACTCCCACCCGGCGAGGCTGAGACCCGACTCAACCCCTGCCCTGCACGGCAGACAGCCCCGTACCCGTGCGGGGCAGGGCCTCGGGGCAGGAGGGCTCGAGTCTGCCGGGAGGTTGGTCCGTTCAGGTCGGCATCGCTACGTTCAGGTGGCGTCGGTGTCGAACGGTGTTGCCGACGACTCGGCCGGCGCCCTTCCAACCGCCGGGAACCCCCCGGCGCGCGGCTGCCCGCTCCGGTCAGGCGGGAAAGCCTTCGCCAGCGACGGAGGCTTCGCCGGAGTCGGAGATTTCGTCAGCGACGGAAGCGTCGACGAGATCCCCGTGTCGTCGTAGGAGAGCCGCGGTCGAGCCAGATCGTTCGATCCGGACACAACGTCGGGACCGTCATCGAAGAGCATCTTGTCAAAGGACGTCCGCTTGGACATATACGGCGGCAGCAACGGGTCGTCGTCCTCGAACAGGTGCTTGCGGACGAACGTCTTGGGATGCAGAGTCCGCAGATCGAGATCGGCAAGTTCCGGCCCGAGCTCGGAGCGCAGTTCCTCACGCATGCCCGTAGCCATCTGGCGGACCTGGCGCAGCACACGACCCGCGTCGCGGGCCACCTTGGGCAGCCGCTCGGGGCCGAACACGAACAGACCGATCACAAGCAGGACCGCTATCTCGCCCCACCCGACGCCGTTGAACACTCCGCCAGATTACCCCGCCGTTCTGATCAACGGAACGTCCATGGATATACAGGCAGGTCCGTGCCCCTGCCGACACGACCGGCGCCGGCTGCGCTGCGCCACCGCGCGGACGATCTCAGTCGTGCTGCTCCTGCAAGGCTATCTCGACACTCTGGGACCTGCGGTCGCGCTGGAACGTCACGGTGACCCGATCGCCGATCTTGTGGACGCGGGTAGCCGCGATCAGGTCGTTGGTATTTCCTACGACGACATCGTCAACTTTGATGATGATGTCGCCGGGGCGCAGCCCGGCCTGGTCCCCCGGCCCGCCCGCATCCACACCGCGGACCAGGGCACCGGGCGACGTCCCGGACGCCTGGGCCTCGTCAGGAGTGACTGTCCCCGCGGACACGCCCAGGTAGGGATGGGTCGCCCGACCAGTACGGATGATCTCTTCGGCCACCGAGCTGGCGTAGTCGATCGGAATGGCGAAGCCAACCCCGATGCTCCCGGACGCGCCACGGCCAGCACCGGAACCGGGCACGGCCGCGATCGCGGTGTTGATCCCGACGACCTGGCCACGACCGTCCAGCAGCGGCCCACCCGAGTTGCCGGGGTTGATGGCAGCGTCGGTCTGGATCGCGCCGATGAGCACCGACTCCCCACCGGACTCCCCCGGAACGGTCGGGTTGCGGTCGAGCGCGCTGACTATTCCCGTGGTGACCGTACCGGACAGTCCGAGCGGCGCACCGATGGCCACCAGAGGCGCTCCCACCATCAGTGATCCGGAGCGTCCCAGCGTCGCCGCGGGCAGCAGGTCCGGCGTCCTGATCCGGATTACGGCGAGATCGGTCTTGGGATCACATCCGATGATCTCCGCGGAGATTTGCCGTAGTTCCTTGTACAAGGTGACCGAAACGCGGCCACCCGCCACACCGCCGGCAACCACGTGGTTGTTCGTCAGGATGTAACCGTCCGACCTGATGATCACGCCGGAACCGGTGGCCGCGGACACCCCACTGATCACAGTGATCGTGACAACGGACGGCAGGGCATGCGCCGCAATGGTGGAGATGGGCGCGGTGCGCTCGACCGGAGCCGGAGCCGCCGTGATCAGGTCGGTCACGGGCGCTCCCTGGACCAGTCCCGTCCGGATGTCATCGGCTCGTGTCGTGTGAGCGCCGATCACACCACCAGCCGCGCCGCCGAGCAGGCCCGCGAGCAGTATCGCCGCCACTGTTCCCGACCGGCCGTGCCCGGCCGCCACTGGCTGCGGCCCCGGGCCGACCTGACTCGGCCCGACCTGACTCGGCCCGACCTGACTCGGCTCGACCTGACTCGGCTCGACCTGACTCGGCTCGACCTGACTCGGCTCGACCTGACTCGGAAACGCGGTGGTCAAGTTCGTCGGCGTCGGCCGAGCCCACCATGGATTCGTCGGCGGGTCGACCGGACCCCTGTTGCCGGATTCGCTGTCGTCAAAAGCCCTGGTGTCGGAGCCGGCGTCCGCTCCCGCCTCGTCCGCTCCCGCCTCGTCCACGCCGGCCGGCGGCTCAACCGGACCCGCCTCCGGCGGACGCCGATACGCGGACCCACCCCGAGAAGGCAGGATTTCGTCACTGCCGGTACTCATGCCCGCTCGCCTCCCACTGCCCCCGTGATTGGAGAAGGTCGGTCGGACGAAACTCATTAACTCCGATCACCCGAGTACTACCGTACGGCCTCCGCCCAGGTGTTAACGCCGGGCGCCGGTTGGCAGCGTTACCGCGGCCATCACCGGCTCAAGGCGACCGATGGTGAGTCCGGAGACAAGACTCGGCTGCACGGCGGGTATTACGGCCGGCTGGGTTGAAGGTCCCGGAACCGTGCCAGAACCACGCGTTCCACCGAGTGCGGCTCCCGCGACCGCGAACACAAGCACCGCTGCTGAACCCACCAGAGTTCGCCTGGTCCGGCTGTGACGACCCCGCACGGCGGTCGCGGGGCCGGCCGGCGGTCGTCGGTCGACCCACGGCATGGTTGCGCGCGGCACCGCCCGCGAACGGATCCGATGCCTGTACGGCCTCGAAAGACCTGGCGATTTCGCCCTACGGACGGGTCCCACCGACATGGTGAGCGTCACCCGTACGGTCGGCGCGCCACCAAGATCGATTGGTTGGACGCGGTCGGGGGTGCGGGCCTGCTGCGGATCGCGGGTAGGACCAGAGCGCAGCATGTCACCGACACCGGTCACGACCATGGACACGGACATGCCACGTCGCGGCCTGACGTCCTGCACGATCAGTCGACCGACCGGCCGCATCGGACGGGCGGACGGGGCACCGGATGTCGTGGGAACACCAGCGGAGACCTGCCTGGGGCCACCGACAGCGGCCATCTGCATCAGTCGGTCCGCCATCTCACCTGGGAGGGCCGGGCTGGCAAGCGCCGCCAGCCGCGCCTTGAGGCGACGCAGCTCGGCGACCTCCCACTGGCAGGGCCTGCAGCGCGCAAGATGAGCCAGCGCGCGGTCCCGGTCGTCGTGGTCGAGTTGCCCGTCGACCAGCGGAGCGATCTGTTTACCGAGATGACCAGTCACGCCTGCCCCTCCGGCGCGGACGTTGCACCACCCGCGCTTGCGGCGGTCGGCTGGGCCTGCGGAGCCGGCCTGCGGCCGATCCGATGCGGTCGACGTGACCGGAGCGTGCTGTCGTCGGGCGCGGTCGGGGAGCCTGCCACCGGCATCGCCGGGCCGGCCGCGGTATCCGCTTCGGCCAGGACCGTTGCGGCGGCAAGCGCAGCGGCGCTCCCTGTCCCTGTCCCTGTTCCGACAGGATTGTCAGGCACGTCGTCCGACACGGCGAGCAGAGTCGCCTCGCCCGTGACCGATGAGCGCGGGGCCCGGTCCGCGAGGGCCTGCCGCAGCATGGCGCGGCCCCGGGAGATACGGCTGCGGACGGTGCCGAGTTTCACCCCCAGGGTCTGAGCGATCTCCTCATAGGACAGCTGCTCGATGTCGCACAGCACGACGGCGGCCCGGAAATCCGGGGGCAACGCGGCAAGCGCACCCTCGATGTCGGCATCGAGATGCGACTCGGTGTAGACGGCCTCCGGGCTGGCCTCTCGACCGGCCAGGCGCTCCGGGTCGTCCGGCAGAGCGTCGAACCGAATCTTCTGCTGGCGCCGCATCCGGTCCAGGAACAGGTTTGTTGTGATCCGGTGAAGCCAGCCCTCGAAAGTGCCAGGCGTGTAATCAGCCAACGAGCGGAACACCCGCACGAAGACATCCTGTGTGAGGTCCTCGGCATCGTGAGCGTTCCCGGTCAGACGGTAAGCGAGTCGATACACCCTGTTACCGTGATCTCGTACGACTTCTTCCCACGTGGGTGGCACCCACGCGGTCAAGTCACTACTGGCGGCATCGGTCGCACCAGGCTCGGCGGCATCGCCGTCCGACACTGGACGTGGCGAGACCGACCGCCCAGGCGCGAACGTGGCCAGGCGCGCGTCCTGTCCGTTCACGGTCGCCTCTCGATCGGTTCGCGACGAACGTACCCGACGCGCCGGCCAAGGCGCGGCAAAACCCGCAGCGGACACCGGCTGATCTCCCCTCGATCCGTCCCGACACGAGGTGCGCTGACCTGACGAACGCACCACTCTCACCGGGCGTTCCCGTAGGCTGCCGATGTCATGCCCGACACTGTCACCGGAGCCGTCGATCCGGCCGTCGCCTACACAGAGGGCTTCCTGTTGGAGGACCCTCCACTGCGGGCTGCCCGGGCACGCGCCGAAGAGGTCGGGATCGTTCCGGTGGGTCCGGGCGCCGGCGCCATCCTGCGTTTCCTCGCCGCCTCTGTCGCGGCCCGCACAGTCGTGGAGATCGGGACCGGTACAGGTGTCTCCGGCACCTGGCTGCTGCGGGGTATGCGCCCGGACGGAACCCTCACCACCATCGACGTCGAGGCGGAACATCTCCGGCTCGCCCGCCGTACCTACGCGGACGCGGGGATGGCGTCAAACCGCAGCCGGCTGATAACCGGGCGGGCACTGGACGTTCTACCCAGACTCACCGACGGCGCCTATGACCTGGTTTTCTGCGATGGCGACCGGCGTGAGGGCACCGACTACCTCAGCCAGGCCCTCCGCCTGCTCCGACCGGGCGGGATCGTGGTGTTCGCCGGCATGCTCGCCGGCGGACGCGCCGCCGACCCGGAGGCTCACGATGCCGAAGCCATCGCCGCCCGCGAGCTTGCGACCGCCATCCGCGACGACAGCCGGCTGACCCCCATGCTGCTCACCGCCGGGGACGGCCTGCTCGTCGCCGTCATCGCGAAGTCGTCGCCGGTCGGCTAGTCCGGGTAGGACCAGGACGCGAGCCACTCCAGCAGGGTGCGCACGCCCCAGCCGGTTCCGCCCTTGCTGATCTCGCCGTCGTCGCTGTCCGAACGGGCGGTGCCGGCGATGTCCAGATGTGCCCAGGGCACGCCGCCGGTGAACTCCCGCAGGAACAGCGCGGCCGTGATCGACCCGCCCGACACGTTCAGCGCGTTGCCGATGTTCGCGAGGTCCGCCACCCCGGACTCCAGCGCTGGTCGATACTCCTCGACCAGCGGAAGACGCC
>NZ_CAKKTK010000111.1:0-10543 GCF_920656135.1 Frankia sp. Cppng1_Ct_nod
GTAGGGCGGCGATCCGCTCCTCCATGATCAGCGCTAGCCGGCTCATGCACTGTTCGCAGACGGTGCGCAGCAACTCGTCCCGGTCGGCGAAATGCCGGTATGCCGCGTTGTTCGAGACGCCTGCGGCGCGGGTCGCCGCCCGCAGCACCACTGCTTCGGGGCCTCCGGCCCGGGCCAACGCGACACCGGCGTCGATAAGCGCCTCCCGTAGCCGGCCGTGGTGGTAAGGACGCGAGGACGTAGCGGCCAACATGTTGACAGTGTCCACTTCCCGTGTCAACATTGTCAATGTTGTCGCTGTCAACTTCAGGAGACGTGGCCCGATGCCTCCTATGAGCTCCCGCCGCCGGCTCGCGGTCCTCGCGACCGTCTGCCTCGCCGTGTTTGCGATCAACCTCGACACCACGATCGTCAACGTCGCCCTGCCCGACCTGGCCCGCCAGCTCGGCGCGACCATCCGTGACCTCCAGTGGATCGTCGACGGATACAACCTGGCCTTCGCCGCGCTGGTGCTCACCGCCGGGTCGATCGGTGACCGGTTCGGCCGCCGCCCGGTGCTGCTCGGCGGGCTCACGGGCTTCGCGGTCGCCAGCGGGATCGGTGCGCTGTGCACCGGGGCAGGCGGACTGGTCGTGGTGCGCTTCGTCATGGGCGCGTTCGCCGCGCTCATCTACCCGACGACACTGTCGATCATCACTAACGCCTACACCGACCGCGCCGAGCGCGCCAAGGCGATCGGCGTCTGGGGCGCGGTCACCGGCCTCGGGGTCGCTGTTGGTCCGGTCACCGGCGGACTGATCCTTGCCCACGTCTGGTGGGGCGGTGTGTTCCTCGCGCTCGTCCCGGTCGCGCTGGTCGCGGCCGCCCTCGCCTTCGTGCTCGTGCCCGAGTCCCGGGACCCGGGCGCGGCCCGGCTCGACCTGCCCGGACTGGTCACCTCGTCAGCCGGCATCGGGCTGCTCGTCTACACGATCATCGAAGCGCCAGGCCGCGGCTGGACGTCGCCGTGGACGATCGCCGGATTCGCCGCCACCGCGATCATCGCCGCCGCGTTCGTCACGATCGAGCGGCGCCAGCCCAACCCGATGCTCGACGTCAGCCTGTTCCGTACGCCGGCCTTCTCGGCTGCCAGCGGCGCGGTGACCGTCGCGTTCTTCGCACTCTTCGGGTTCATCTTCCTGATCACCCAGTACTTCCAGTTCATCCGCGGCTACGGCACCGTCTCGACCGGCGTGCGGATCCTGCCGGTGGCGTTGACCATCGCGGTCGGGTCGGTTCTCGGCGCGCAACTGGTCGGTCGACTCGGCACCCGCGTCATCGTCGTCGCCGGGTTGCTGCTGTTCGGTGCGGCGTTCGCCTGGATCGCCGTGTCCACGACCTACGAGCCCTACCTGGAGATCGCTGGGCAGATGGTCGTCATGGGCCTCGGTCTCGGCCTGACCACCGCTCCGGCCACCGAGTCGATCCTCAGCGTGCTGCCGGCGGCGAAGGCCGGTGTCGGCTCCGCCGTCAACGACGCCACCCGGGAGGCCGGCGGCACGCTCGGTGTCGCCGTCATCGGTAGCGTCTTCACCTCGATCTACGTCCACCACCTCGCCGGTACGAGCGTCGATGCGCTGCCGCACGATGTTGCCAGCGCCGCCCGCGACTCCGTCGGCGCGGCGATCGCGGCAGCCACCCACGCCGTACCGTCGCTGCGCCACCAGCTCGTCACCGACGTCAACGCGTCATTCATGAGCGGCCTGCACGTCGCCTGCCTGGTCGCCGCCGGTGTGTGCTGGCTCGGCGCCGTCGGCGCCCTCGCCCTGCCCAGCCGTCGCGCCAGGCGCCTGCCGCAGCCCGAGCCAAGCGTCGTCACGGCTGTCCTCGAGCCGGCGGCCGGCTGAGACGCGCCGCCCCGCAGAACCTCGGGGCAAGGAGTATCCGGATGCTATGACTCACCGGCACCACGATGACCGGCACCGGCGTCATCATCGCCACCTGTCAACCGGCGGGCCCCGTGCAGTACGGCTCTTCCGCACTCGACAGGTCCTGTCAGGTCCTGACAGGATCTGACAGGTCCGTCAGCCACCGCGAGAGGGTCAGGTGATGGTGCTACGTGGAGCGATCCACGCGTGCGCCTGCCCGGTCGTGGCTGCGATGTGTTCGAAGTCGGCGTCGTAATGCAGGACTACCGCGCCGTGGTGCTCGGCCACTGCGGCGGTAAGCAGGTCGATCACTCCAGCGGCGCGGTGGTGGCCTCGGACGGCCATGCGGATCTGGACATCGCGCGCTCGGTCGGCAATGACCTCGCTGATCGGCAACGTCACATAGAGACTTCTGCGACGCTCGGCGATCGTGCGGACGTCGGTGAGATCACGGCCGGAGTAGCCAGCCTCCAGGTCGACAGTCACGCAGGTAGCCGCGGCCCGGTCGGCGATGAGCCCGGCGATGACGTTGCGGACCGCGGGGTGGCCGATCCGTGCATGCGCAGACGTGTCGATCAGGTAGAGCTGACCGGGACCGACCGGGACGGTCACCGACGGGCCCGTTGCATGATCTCCGGATCGGTGATGTCCGGACCGACGCCGAGGGCGTACGGGTCATCGAGCAGCTGTTCGATACGGCGGCGGCGGCTGGCCACGAACTCGAGCGCAGCGTTGACAGTGTCCTTCTTCGTCGTGGTACCCAGCTCCTTGGCGGCCAACTCCAGCGCTGCGTCGTCTAGATCGATCATCGTCTTCATATATCCGAGCATACAGCCCAAGCAATATGATCAACAATACGAGGGTGGCCTCGAATCCTCGCAGGATCGCCCATGGCGTTGTGACTTGACGGAGACTTCATAGTGACTACATATTGTAGTCATGACCGTGACCTTGACAATTCGGGACGTGCCTAAGGATGTACGGGACGAGCTGAGTCAGTACGCCCGGCAGCGCGGTCAGTCTCTCCAGGCATTCCTCCTGGGTGTACTCACCCGTCAGGCGCAGTTCGGCCGTAACCAGCAGATCCTGGTTACGATCGACCGCGAGCTGATGGATGAGGGCGGGGCCGGTACGGATGCCCCCGATGCGGCAGAGGTACTGGAGTCGGCTCGGGCCGGACGAGGCGACGTAGGCTCGCATCCTTCAGCGGGGGCCGACGGTGTGGCGTGATCGTTGTTGACGCCTCCGTCCTGGCGAACATGCTCATCTATGCCGACGCCCGGGGGCGCCGGGCGCGAGCGGTGCTGGGGCGGGACACCGAGTGGGCGGCGCCCGAACACTGGCAGGTGGAGGTGTTCTCCGTGATGCGGGGACTCACTCTCGGGAAGAAGATCAGCGAAGAACAGGCGCGCCGCGCCGTCGAACGTCTTCCGCACCTTGGGGTGGATCATGTCCCCGTCGATGTACTGCTACCGAGAATGTGGCAGCTCAGGGCGGGAATCAGCGCCTACGACGCCGCCTATGTCGCACTCGCGGAGGCACGTGACCTCACCCTCGTGACCTCTGACGGTCGCCTGGCGTGTGCGGCGACATCCTTCTGCAGCGTGAAGCTGGTGGGGTAGGGACGCCGCAGGCACTGCCGCGTTGAGCCATTGGCCGCGATCACAGCCGCAGATCTTCCTGAGGTGCCTCAGGAAAGCAGTACGAGCCCCGCACCCTGGTCGGCGGCGGGGCTCGTACTGTTACTTTCTGTAACCATCAAGTGAGAATAGCACCATACCGGTCGGATCCCGGCGCCCCGTCTGTCACGACGGAGGCGACGGCACCGACCGGTATGGCTACTGATGGTCAGAGCGGGCGGACGTTCTCCGCCTGCGGGCCCTTCTGACCCTGGGTCGTGTCGAACTCGACCCGCTGGTTCTCTTCCAGAGACTTGTAGCCGCTCGTCGCGATTGCGGAGAAGTGGACGAACACGTCCGGGCTGCCGCCGTCCGGGCTGATGAATCCAAAGCCCTTCTCCGCGTTGAACCACTTCACAGTGCCCTGAGTCATTCTGATATTCCCATCACCATGCAAGTCAACACCCGCTAGCGCGTGTGCCGGGCCGCTAGCACCCCCCCGCCGGTGCTGCCGGAGGATCTACTGACGAGGCCCGACGCCCGGAGCAGGCGTAGGAACGCAACCGCAACCGAAAGTCAGAGTACCAGCAGAGCAATAGCGGGTGGGCTGTCGCGCCGGCAACGTCCGGATGAAGTTGGTGTAGGGGCACGGGTCCCGCCTTGGGTTGGCATCGCCCAGGACGTCCATCGTCGGGCTGGTGGGTCATCGGCTGCTCCGTGCGGGGAGGGGGGCGGTCACCCATACCACCGGAACCGAAGCGGGTCCCAGCCGCAACTACCAGCCGCAACCACCAGCGGCAGGCTTGCGGAGGCCGCATGGTCGCTGTATGTAATCCTCCGTTTGAGGACGTCATGGGCGGGACGTGTTGAGTCTCGTTGCCGCGCCCGTAGGAAATGGTTGCGCGACGGTTGTCACCTTCTGCGACAGGATGACCGGGTGCCGACCCGACGCCAAACCCCGACCAGCCGCACCTCCCGGCGTACCCAGCCGATGCTGCCGTTGCCGATCCGCAACGCCGGCCAGCCGGCCAGGGGGCGTGAGGTACCCACGACCGCGTCGTGCGGTGGATGCAATGCCCGGTGGAACGAGCCGGAAACCACGCACTGCCGGATCTGTCATGACACCTGGCCGGACGTGAATGGCTTCGACACCCATCTGGCGGTCTGCCAGCCAGGGCAGTCCGGTTGGTCCGGTTGGTCCGGTCGGGCGCTGAAGCGCTGATCGTCAGATCGCTGGTCGGCCTGATCGGCCTGGTCGGCCTGACAGCGGCTTGTCGGCCTCCGCGGGTTCGCTCGGGAGCGTCCTTTGCCTGGGAACACCCCCAAAGACGATCTGGTCGGCCAGGTTTTGCGGCTGTTTATCCTTGAATGGGCGGTTTATGGATATAATCTGGCCGAAAACGTCGGTCGGGCTGTCGGCGGAGGCGCCGGACCGGTGCTGCCCGGGTTTCGGAGCGATCCTCCGGATGGTGAACTCCGGGTCGGCCACTCCACCGAGAGCGGCGAAGACGATGAAAATTAACATAATGAATGACGTGAAGGCAGTCAGAATGCCGAGCGAGAAGGGATCGACGCCCGGCGCCGGGCCCAGCGCCGGTTCGGGTGTGACCTGAGTTGCCGTCATAGCGGTGTAGTGCATCCCGCACACGGCCAGTGCCATCATCCCGGATGCGTTCGGAAGGCGCCGAAGACCGTTCACATTGAAGGAGATCCAGAACGCCGTGGTCGCCGCGACCACGGCAACGAGGACGGACAGCATGACTACCGGCATCCGATAGCTGATCGTACCGGCGGTACGCATTGCGGCCATCCCCGTGTAGTGCATAGCCGTGATCGTGCAACCGGTGAACGTCCCGGCGGCGACCAGTCGGGTCCTGTCGAAAGGATTGCGTCCGACGAGACCAAGCCCGATACCGGTGCCCACGACGGAGATACCCAGGGAGAGGAGTGTCTCGGGCAGGGCGAAGGTGATATCCGGTTCGATGTGGTAAGCGAGCATACCGACGAAGTGCATCGACCAGATCGCTCCGCCGCCGAGTGCTACCGCGGTGACTGTCACCCAGCACAGCCGCCTGCCACCCTTTGATGAGCGGATGTGTGTCGCGCTCGTCAGTGCCGCGAATGAACCGAAACCAGCGAGTAAATAGGATAATCCGACAAATCCCAGGCTGTAGGAGGCCTGGAAATGCTGGTGGACGACCGAAAGGTTCTCCGCGTTGCTGCTGCCGAGCGCGTGGATGGTAGTGGTCATCGGGTTCCTCGGATGTGACGCCATTGTCGCTGTCCGTTATATCACTTGCGGTAGCTTACAATAAGCTTAAAGTAGTCATCGTTGTGGCAATATGTTCACATATAGTGAACGGACGTGTTCGTTATATGCACTGCCCGTGCCGCCGGAGGCCGTCACAGGTGGAGGGCCCACCCGCAGCGCGATGCCACATAGGCCCACTTCGTGCTGGTCAGCGCCACCACCGTCCAGCGATTCGACGAGGCGGCCCGCTGGTGTCCCTCGAAGCAGGTGTAGCGCCCGCCGATCACCTCATCGACAGTTGTCCGGCCACAGCTGGACACCTGGTACCAGCACCATGTGCCAGTCGTGCAGTTGTTCAGGTGACCAATGATCGAATACCCGGTCGACGGGCCGGACCGCAGGTTCAGCTGGCAGCCGTTCGCCGGCGTGGGCACGACGTACCAGTGCGCCTCGGCGACCGGCGTCGCGACCGGCGTTGCGGGCGGTGTCTGGGCGAGGACGGGCGAACTCGACCACACCACCGCCGATGACACCACCGCAGAAAATGCGACCATCAGACCGAATTTCAGGGCCATGCTCCGGACGATGTCCGTTCCGAAAACGGCGACTCGGATTGTTTTGTCGCGGAGCTTCTTGTTTCGGGTCGTTGTGATGCGCGACAGGCTGGCCGGGAACACGACACCTCCTGGATCCTGGAATCCTCACGTGCAGCTGAAGGAGTTTCTATCGCGTCCATCGCTGGATTTAGTTGTTCGGTGCGTGGTGTGTTCGACCGGTACGCGGTTTCATCTGGTGCGCGGTAGGATCGCGGGCCGGCAGCCGGGTTCGTCACGCAGCCGAATCGCACGGTTTTTCGGTGTGCCGTGCCAGCGCGTCGCACTCGCGTTGTTCCGACGGGATCGTTCGCGAAACCTGTCCGCACTCCGATCGGTAATTGCCGGTTGGTTTCGGCTGTCGCCGGATGCGTCGCCGCCATACCGCCGCCCGGGGTGAACAGGGGCGACGCGCGCGCAGCATGCTGCTATTTTGCGGCCTGGATGCCATTCGGTGCGGCACGCGGGGAGTCCTGCCGGCACTGGTCCGCCCGGGGACGGCCGTGGGCCGGGAGATCGTGCGTCGGGGCGGCTGGACGTCCGGGATTTGCCGATCACAGGGGGAGAGCACATGACGGTCTGCGGATTGGTGCGCCTGGACGGCGGCGCGGCGCGGCGTTCGACCCTGACTGCGATGCTCGCGTCGTCCTCGGTGGGCCTGCCGGCCGCTCGGGGCGTGCATCTCGACGGGCCCTTCGGGGTGATGACGGGAGCCATGAGATCACACGACCCGATCCCGCCGATAGCGGTGGATGCCGGAGGGCTTGTCGTCGTGCTCGGCGGACGTCTTCGGCGGCCTGGACCGGTATTGGTGTCGCGGGCAGGCGAGCCGGCTGGTTCGCCTGCGGCTCTTGCCGGCGCCGGGTCCACGGATGCCTGCCTGCTCGCCGCCGCCTACCGCAGGGACCAGGAACGTTGCCTTGGCCCAATGGGCGGGGCCTGGATCGCGCTGGTCTGGGAACCGGAGCGTCAGCGGCTTGTGTGTGCGCGTACCGGCGACGAAGCGGAGGAGCTGCTGACCTGGTCCGACGGGCGGATCTTTGCGTTCGGTACGGAACCGGCACAGTTGCTTGCCGCTGGCGCGCCGATGACAACGGGTCATCTTCGTCCTACGCTGCGGCTGGCCCGGATACGCCGTCTCGGTTCGGGTGAGTGTCTTGCGGTCTGCCTACCCGGCACGACGCCGGCCCGGAGCACCATACCGATTCAGGTATGGCACGCCGGTCAGCGCCACTGAAATAAGATCGTTATCGTGGTGTGGTGAACCCCTGCGATGTCGCCGGCCGGCAACGGACGCTGTCTATGGCCGACCGAGTGCGTGGTAGGACCACCCGGCGGTACGCCACCGGGCGGGGTTGAGTGTGTTGCGGCCATCGACGATGATGCGGGTCGAGACGACCTGGTTGAGTGCGGCCGGGTCGAGTTCGCGAAACTCCGTCCATTCGGTGAGGTGCAGGACGATGTGCGCGCCGCTTGCGGCATCGACGGCGTTGTCGGCGTAGGTGAGATGGGGGTAGAGACGCCGGGCGTTGGGGATGGCGGCCGGGTCGTAGACGGCGACGGCAGCGCCGGCCCGGTGAAGCGCGTCAGCCACGGCGAGAGCCGGGGAGTCCCTGATGTCGTCGGAGTTGGGTTTGAAGGCCCCGCCCAGTATCGCGACCTTCCTACCGGCGGTGGTACCCCCCAGGAGCCTGGTGGTGAGTGCGACGGTGTGGGTGCGCCGACGGATGTTGATGGCGTCCACCTCGGCCAGGAAGGCCAGGGCCTTGCCGACGCCGAGTTCGGTCGCGCGTGCCTGGAAGGCACGGATGTCTTTGGGTAGGCAGCCGCCGCCGAAGCCGAGGCCAGCGTTTAGGAAGCGGCCTCCGATACGGGCGTCGTAGGAGATGGCCTTGGCCAGGTGGGTGACATCGGCGCCGGTGGCCTCGCAGACTTCGGCCATGGCGTTGATGAAGGAAATCTTGGTGGCGAGGAAGGAGTTAGCGGCGACCTTGACCAGCTCGGCGGTCGGGTAGTCGACAACGACGACGGGAGTTCCGGCGTCGATCACGGACGCGTAGACACGGCGCAGGGTCGCTTCGGCCGTGCTGTCGGCGCCGACTCCGAACACGAGCCGGTCGGGACGCAGGGTGTCGTCGACAGCGAAGCCTTCCCGCAGGAACTCCGGGTTCCACGCCAGTTCGACTCCGGGCGCGTCGGCGGCCAGCCGGTCGGCGAGGCGCGCGGCGGTCCCGGTGGGAACCGTGGACTTTCCCACGACGAGAGAGTCCGGGCGGAGTCCGCCGGCGATCAGTCCGCTGATCGCGGCGTCGACGTACCGCATGTCCGCCGCGTTCGAGTCGGGATGCTGGGGTGTTCCGACGCAGACGAAGTGCACATCCGCCATGCCGGCGGCGTCGGCGAGTGACGTTGTGAATGACAGCCGGCCCGACTCCAGGTTCTTGCGGAGAAGCTCCTCCAGGCCCGGTTCGAAGAAGGGCACCTCTCCGGCGCCAAGACGTTCGATCTTGTCGACATCGACATCGACACCGATGACTTCGAAACCCAGCTCGGCCATGCACACCGCGTGTGTTGCCCCGAGATAGCCGGTTCCGATCACCGAAATTCTCAATGGATCAACAACGGTTGATGTTTCCATGATCTTTCGTAAACTCCCATCGGACGGTCATCCTGCTTTGGGTGCCGCGCATCGGCATGATCCGCCAGCGTTCGCCAAGTCGGTCGCGTGCCATAAAGAAGAGAGATTATGCGCGCACCTGGTGATCGTAAAGTAACGGTGCTCCACATATCCGGGGACGAAGGTGGTTCGGCAATCAAGCTCGATCTCACCCGAAACAACGATTTGTGATGAACATCCCTGGATTCATGGGACACAGTCACGAGAACGACACCGAGAACGTGGCCGTTCGATGACAACAGACATCGGGGCACAGCCAACCGGCTTCCCGGACGCCGGGTTTCCAGCCCGGCCCGGGCGCCTCACGGCCGTTGCGTCGGCCCAGAGACCTCCGGACAGCACGATCATGGGGATCGACGGCGGGCTCGCGGCCAGTGTCCCGAGATACGTGATCGTAGAGTCGGCCCGGTCGGCCCGGTCGGTCAGTCCCCCCGGGCGATCCCCTCCGGCCCGCGCACCTGACGGGTCACCTTCCGTTCCGCGACGAACGACAGGAACGGGATCGTGCCGGCCAGCATCACCAGAACCGTACGAATCGGGCTGAACCGGCAACGTGACGCCAGGTCGAACGTCAGGGCGATGTAGACCATGAACAGGAACCCATGCAACGGGCCGACGGTTTCGGCGACCACCGGGATGTCCGCGAGGTACTTCAGCGGCACCCCGACCAGTACCAGTGTGATCAGACCGACGCCGACCACGTAGGCGACCACCTGGAACCGCAGCAACGCGCCACGAATCGCCCGTTCGCTGCTTCGGCCCGACCCGGCATTCTCTGCCCTGGCCGCTGTCGGCTTCCTGATCGGCCCACGGACGGACGGTGAGGTGTCTCCTTCGGCTGGCGCGCTCACCGGGCACCGGGCCTGGAGCGTGCGTCGCGTTCGTGGAGCGAGGCTAGATAGCGGTTGTACGAGGCCAACTCCTCCTCGTCCTCCTTGTCCGTCAGGTGGTCATCGCTCGGATCGCTGCCGGTACTCGCATCGCTGCCGGTACTCGCATCGCTGCCGGCGAGTTGAAGCCGGCCGGGCCTCTCCCCGTCGGATCGCTCGACAGCGTCGAACGGTCTGATCTCCGGGGGTGTGTCTCGCGGCACGGCTTCTTTCGCCGGGCTCGGATGCAGCTCCTCACGGAGCATCTGCCACCACCCGAAGACCACCGCCCCGGCGAAGACCGGCCACTCCACACCATAGAAGAGGTTCTGCAGAGTGCCGCGGCTGGACTGCCCCTTCTCCCACTGCCACCATCCGAGTCGGGCAAAAAGGGCAATCATGAACAGGGCGAGTGCGTGTCGCAGCAGCCACGAAGGTGAGAAGAGGACTCGACGCACGTCTGTGACGCTACATCCGGTCCATGTCGGACGGATGTGCAGGGCGAGGAGAGAAGAAGATGTAGTGCGGCCCGCCCGCCCCGGCTGGGGGGGGTTAGCGGGGAACGAGCGGGCCGGAACGTCCGAACGGTGTCATCATGGATTTCTGCGCCACGGGAGGCCCCAGGGC
>NZ_CAKKTK010000112.1:0-10457 GCF_920656135.1 Frankia sp. Cppng1_Ct_nod
CGGTGTACGTCGTCGACGACGGATCCCGGAACCGCCAGCAGCTCCAGCCCGTTTACGATGAATTCGGCCGCGACCGACGATTCGTGATCATGCAGTTGGCGAACAACGTGGGAAAACGGAAGGCCCAGGTAGCCGCCATCCGCCAGTCGGTCGGTGACCTTGTCGTGGCGATCGACTCCGACACGACCATCGAGCCCGACGTCGTACGCAAACTGGCGGTGGCGATGGCCGACCCCGGAGTGGGTGCGGCCATGGGCCAGATGGTTGCGAGTAACAGGCGGGCAACCTGGCTCACCCGACTGGTTGACATGGAGTACTGGATCGCCTGCAACCAGGAACGGGCCGCCCAGTCCGTCTTCGGCGCGGTGATGTGCTGCTGTGGACCGTGCGCGATCTACCGGCGCTCCGCACTCATCACCGTCCTCGACGACTACGAGACCCAGATATTTCGTGGGCGACCGAGCGACTTCGGGGAGGATCGCCACCTGACGATCCTCATACTGCGATCGGGCCTGCGCACCATCTATGTCCCGGACGCGACGGCCGCGACGGTCGTCCCCGAACGGATCCGCCCCTACCTGCGCCAACAGCTCCGGTGGGCCCGAAGTACTTATCGGGACACGCTCCTGGCCATCAAACTCCTTCCCCGGCTTCACCGCTACCTGACGCTTGATGTCGTCGGGCAGAACCTGGCACCGTTGCTACTCAGCCTGTCAATGATCACCGGTCTGAGCCTCGTCGCCCTGTCCGCGACGCCACCGCCGTGGTGGTCGGTCGCCGCGATAGCAGGACTCTCGTTACTGCACTGCCCGTACGGAGCCTGGCGCACCAGGAAAATGGCGTTCTTCGCGTTTGCCTTCCACGAATTCATCAATGTCAGCCTGCTTCTTCCCCTGAAGATCTACGCACTCTGCACCCTGAGCAACACAAACTGGGGTTCACGCACGATTCCGGCGGAACAGCAGCAGTGCCCGCCGCAACAAGCCATGACGACAACCGGGTTGTCGACCTTTTCCGACACCCGAGGGACACACGAGGAGGTTGTTTCACTATGAAACCAGCTATCATTGTCGAAGATCTGATCAAGCGTTATGGCGACGCTTACGCGCTGAACGGCCTGAATCTGGAGGTCCAGCCAGGGACCGTCCTCGGCCTTCTCGGTCCGAACGGAGCAGGCAAGACCACGACCGTCCGGGTGCTGACCACGCTGCTGAAACCAGACGGTGGACGCGCGTGGGTGGGCGGTTTCGACGTGGTCCGGCAACCGCATAACGTGCGGCGTTGCATCGGAGTTTCCGGTCAGGAGACAGCGGTGGAACCCCTGCTGACCGGATGGGAGAACCTGGAACTTTTCGGCCGGCTGCACCGGCTGGGCCGGCAGGGAGCGCGTCGGCGCGCCCAGGAGCTGATTGAGCAGTTCGACCTCACCGCGGCGGCCAGCCGACTGGCAAGTACCTACTCGGGCGGCATGCGGCGCAGACTGGACCTCGCCGTCAGCCTGATCACGCGGCCGGCCGTCCTGTTCCTGGACGAACCGACGACCGGGCTGGACCCTCGTAGCCGCAGCACCACCTGGGCAATGATCTCCGAACTCGTGAGCGCGGGCACAACGCTCCTGCTCACCACCCAGTACCTGGAAGAAGCCGATCAGCTCGCCGACCTGATAGCCGTGGTCGACCACGGCCGTGTCATAGCCAGAGGCACCGCGGAGGAGCTGAAGACACAGATCAACAGCGACCGCATCGAGGTTGTCCTGCGTGACAGTGAACTGCTGCCTCTTGCCGCGGCCATTCTCGACCATGTCGGTACCAACCAGGCGGTCGTCATCCCATCGGAACGACGGGTCATCGTGATGACACCGCACGAACCGGGCCTGCTCGCCCGGGTTCTGCGTGAGATGGATGCCGCCGCTGTAGAACTCGAGGATGTCGCGCTGTGCCGACCGACTCTTGATGACGTCTTCTTGAGCCTCACGGGTCGGCCCGCGGTCTCCGAAGCAGTACACGACGCGACGGCAATGGCGGTGGCGGCGTGAGTGAGAACATTTTTTCCCTGTCGGACAGTGCAAGGTTACCCGCTGCCGATACCAGGCTGCGCCGTGGACACGGCGAAATTACCGGCCGTCACCGGAACACGAACCTGAGGATCGTATCCGGGTCCCCCATCAGGCCACGTTCGTCCGGTCAAACTGCCGGAGCCGCACTCACTGACACATACCTGATGACGAGACGCATTCTGATGCGGCTGCCGAGACAACCCGACATCATTGCCTACAGCATTATTCAACCAGCCCTTTTTACCCTGGCGATGGTATACCTTTTCGCCAATGCAATAAAGCTGCCGGGCGGCGGTAGCTACACTGAATTCGTGATCGGCGGCCTGTTGGCGCAGACCGTTGCGTTCGCCGCCGCGTCGACCTCCGGCGCGGTCGCCGAGGAACTCAAACACAAGACGATCGATCGCCTCCGTACGCTACCAGTGGCACCCTCCACCGTCCTCGCCGGATTCACTAATGCCGGCCTGCTGAAGACCTTGATAACCATACTGGTGACGATTTCATGTGGGTTCGCGGTCGGCTGGCGCGCCCACAACGGTATCGGCGGTGCACTGCTTTCCATCGGCATACTTCTGGTTTTCGGTCTCGCGATGAGCTGGCTGGGTGCACTTATCGGGGTGTGTACGAAAAGTCCGGAGGCGGCCGCCGGGGCCGGTACCATCTGGCTGTTCCCGGTAATCTATCTGTCCAATGCGCTCGCACCCGTACAGAGCATGCCGGTGTGGGTGCAGTACGTCGCCGAGTGGAACCCTGTTTCCGCGGTCGGAACTGCCAGCAGGCAGCTTTTCGGAAACCCGGCGACTCCGGTGGTCCACCACACCTGGATGACCGACTATCCGATTGCGATGTCACTCGTCTGGTCATTCATGGTCATGCTTATCACCGTCCCGCTGTGCGTTAGGAAGTTCATGCGGGCGACCAGTCGCTGAGGTCGACGACCTCAGATCTTCGATTTCATCTCGTCGACCCGGACCACTGCGAACGCCAATATCGAGACAAGGGTAGGCCCCATGCGAATTCTGAGCATGAATCCGGGACATGACGGCGCCATCGCCTTCGTGGAAGACGGCCGGCTCATCTACTCCCTCGAAGGCGAAAAGGACTCCTTCAACCGTTACGGTGGGGTCTCGGCATCTCTTGTGCTCCAGGCCATGGACATGGCAACCGGACAACCGGACGTGCTGGCCATCGGTGGCTGGCACAAGCCCTTACCAAGCTACTTGTCACAACATGGGGCAGGCTATTTCGGCGTGGACCCGGGCGTGACGTCGGAGGGGAAATTCTTCGGGAAGCCGGTGACCGTCTTCACGTCCAGTCACGAGCGCTCACACCTTTTCATGGTCGCGGCAATGGCTCCAGCCGCTCCACTGCGTGAGTGCGTCATTCTGGTGTGGGAGGGCGAGATCGGCGCCTTCTACCACTGGCAGAACTACGGAGAAAAGATCACTCCTTTTCATGTTCTGACGGAACCGGGCGCACGTTACGCGGCACTCTTCGGCCTTGCCGACCCCACCTTCTGGGAATCCGGAGACGTACCCCGACTACAGGACGCGGGAAAGCTCATGGCCCTTACCGCGTATGCGGACGGCTCCGAGCCCCGGGCCAAGGAAAAGGAAGTGGTCGATGCACTTCTGAAATCAGAGAATACATTCTACCCTTTCGAGAAAATCTCATATCGGGAATCCTCCCTGCACAACTGTGGTCTCGACAATCCGCTGTTGCACACTGCCGCAAGGTATCTGACGACCCGGCTCTTCGACACCTTCCGCGCAGCCGCCGAAGCCAGGCTTCCCCGCGGTCTGCCGCTGTTGATATCCGGCGGATGCGGCCTGAACTGCGAATGGAACAGACGCTGGCGCGAGTCAGGCCTGTTCAGTGACGTCTTCGTCCCGCCCTGCGCCAATGACTCCGGTTCGGCCATCGGCACCGCGATGGACGCGGCAACCTATTTTGGCGAGCCGTGCCGTCTTGAGTGGAACGTCTATGCCGGGGCCGCGTTCAACCATGACGGAGAGCCCGACCCCAGCCGATGGTCAGCCCAGCCGCTGCAATCCGAGCGACTTGCCAGGAGGCTGCTTGACGGCGGCGTCGCCGCCTGGGTCCAGGGACGCTACGAGATCGGACCTCGCGCGCTCGGGCATCGATCGTTGCTCGCGTCACCGCTGACCGCCGGGGCGAAGGACACCCTTAATAGGATCAAACAGCGTGAAGGGTACCGGCCGATCGCACCCTGTTGCATCGCCGAGGACCTGGGTCTCTGGTTCGACGACCCGTTCGAGGACCCCTACATGCTGCACTTCAACCGGGTCCGGACCGATGCACTACCGGCTGTCACCCACGTTGACGGAACGGCGAGAGTCCAGTCGGTACGATCCCATGAGGAGCCCACTCTGTACCGGCTTCTGGAATCGTTCCGGGCTGTTTCTGGATATGGCATTCTGTGTAACACTTCGTTGAACTTCTCCGGATATGGGTTCATCAACCGCATGTCCGAACTCATGGGCTACTGCGAGTCGAAAAACATCTCGGATGTGATCGTCGAGAAAACCTGGTACCAGTACAGGTAGCGCACCACAACCTTGTCCGCACAGGCGACCAGAAGGCCCAGGTGTCCTCGTCACCGCCGTGTCCGGCTTCGAGCGAGGACCGCGGCGGTGACTATGGCACCAGCACCAGCACCAGCACCAGCACCAGCACCAGCACCAGCACCATTCCGTGCCGCCGCGCGCGGTCACCCCACCGTCGACATGCCCGAGGATCGGCCGAATCAGGCCGTACTCGGGGCGCGACGCGCACCCGATGCCGATCTCGACCTCGACCTCGACCTCGGTGCACCGAATCCAGCGGACAAGCAGGTGAGGGACGTCCCTACCGAACCTGTGCCCGGTGTTTCCCGGTCCGACGCACAACCCCGTCGGTCAGCGTTACGCTGCCCATCTGGGTGGTGAACGTCGTCTCCAGCACGAGGATGCGGTCCAGGTAGCAGCGGTCTACCTCGTACGACGCGGTCGGCACTGCGTGCCGTCGTTCCCCACGGTCAGCGAGGTCTGACTACACCTTCTCGAGCAGTACGGGCTGTAGCGACTGGCCGCTGACCAGCAGCCGCCGTACCCTCATTCATGATCTACGCTGGAAACGGGATCATGCCAGGCAGCCATCTGCAATCCCAAGGCGTTGGTTGCGGGGGTGATGGTGACGAGAGGTAACGCGCGGATCCACACGCGGATCCTGCAGGTCGCGGCCACGTCGGACCCTGGACATTGGCGCCGCTCGGCTCCCCGGCACACCCGCCGGCTGCCGGTTCTCGGCAGGCTGCGTCCGCTGGAGCGCAGCCGCGTGCCAGGCGATGTCCTCGCCGGCGTCACACTGGCCGCGCTCGGTATCCCCGAAGTGCTCGGCTACGCCACGATCGCCCGGATGCCGGTGGTCACCGGCCTTTACACGATCCTGGCGCCGATGGCCGTCTTCGCGGTCCTCGGCTCCTCGCGGCACCTGGTTGTAGGCGCCGACTCCGCGACCGCGGCGATCCTCGCAGCCGGTGTCACCGGCCTGGCCGCACCCGGCTCGCACCGCTACGTGCAGCTGGCCGGGCTCGCGGCGCTGCTGACCGGTGTGCTGCTGGTACTGGCCCGGCTGCTGCGGCTCGGCTTCCTCGCGAACTTCCTGTCCCGCACCGTGCTCATCGGTTTCCTGACCGGCGTCGGCATCTCGGTGGCGGTCGGGCAACTACCCGGTCTGCTCGGGATCGATGTCAGCGGCCGGTCGAGCATCCCGAAGTTGGTCGGTGCAGTTGAAGCGCTGCCATCCACCTCGCTGACCACACTTGCGGTCAGCGTGACGGCGCTCATCATGGTGGTCGGCGTGCGCCGGCTGACTCGTCGGGTACCAGGCGCGTTGGTCGTGGTGGTCGGATCGATCGTCGCGAGCGTCCTGCTGAACCTGCCCGCACACGGCGTCCGCACACTCGGCCCCGTGCCGAGCGGGATTCCGTCGCTGACGGTCCCGGCGCTGTCGGTGGCAGACAGCAGAGCGGTGCTGGCAACCGCGGTGTCGATGTTCGTCGTGATCCTCGCGCAGAGCTCGGCGACCTCCCGTGCGTATGCGGCGCGCTACGACGAGCAGCTCGACGAGGACACCGACCTCGTCGGCCTCGGTGCCGCCAACGCCGCCGCCGCGTTCACCGGCACCTTCGTCGTCAACGGCAGCCCAACCAAGACGCAGATGGTCGACAGCGCGGGTGGCCGCTCCCAGCTGTCCCAGTTGACCTGCTGCACGGTCGTGCTGCTGGTGCTGCTGTTCCTGACAGGTCCGCTCGCGCACCTACCGATCGCGGTGCTCGCCGCCGTGGTGTTCCTGATCGGCGTGGAGCTGATCGACGTCGCGGGCATGCGGCGGATCCTGCGGCTACGCCGAGCCGAGTTCATGGTGGCGCTGCTGACGGTAGCTGCGGTGGTGGTCCTGGGGGTCGAGCAGGGCATCGTGCTGGCCGTCGTCGCCTCGCTTGTCGACCACCTGCGGCACAGCTACGACCCGACCACGCTCGTACTTGTGCGCGGCGCGGACGGCCACTGGCGCACCGAGCCCGCCCGCCCCAACGCCCGCACCACCGGCGGGCTCGTCGTCTACCGCTTCATGTCAAGCCTCTACTACGCCAATGCCCACCGGTTCGCCGGCGACATCACGGCGTTCCTGGCCTCGACCGACATCTCGACCGGCCCCTCAGTCGACTCATCGGCCATACCGCCCGCGCCTCCCCTGCACGTGCTGTGCCTGGACGCCTCCGCCATCGCCGACATCGACTTCACCGCCGCCCAGACGCTACGGCACGTCGCCGCGCAGCTGGCCGACCATTCGGTGCGCCTCGAGTTCTCCTCGGTGACCGACGTCGTACGCGCCGAGCTGCAGCGGTACGGAGTGCTCGGCGGCAAGGAGAGCCCGGTGGTGCACCCCACGTCCGGAGCAGCCCTCGACGCCTACCGCGCTGCCTACGAGGACATCGACCACTGATCACCGGGACGCCCGTGAACGGGATACAGACGTCGGCCGCATGGTCGGGGAACATGGTCGGGGAACATGGTCGGGGAACATGGACGGGTGAATGCGTTCCCGGCCGCAGGCGGCGGCCGCTGGGTTGTCATCGACCCGGAGCGGCTTGATGGCTGGCTGACCCGGTTCAGTGATCGTCATGGTGCCGTGGCCTGTGTGGTCGGAGAGACGGCGGTCGTGTTCACGGCGGCGGACGGCGCGGTCGCCGAGTGCCGGGTCCCGTTCCCGCCGCTGCGCATCGATCCGGGGGCGTTGTACGGCGGCCTGACCATCCACGCGGTCACCGACCGGCGGGTCGGCGTGCTCCTCGTCCGTCTCGGCGGGTACGCCGCCGGCGTTTTTCACGGGACGCGTCTGATCACCTCGAAAGTCGGATCACGCCAGGTCCACGGCCGCAGCGCTGCGGGTGGATGGTCGCAGCAGCGGTTCGCCCGGCGCCGACAAGGCCAGATCCGCGATGCGCTGTCCGCGGCTGCCGACGTCGCCGCGGCCACGCTGGTACCGGCGGTCGCCGATCTCGACGCCGTCGTGATCGGTGGCGACCGCCGCGCGGTGGACACCGTGCTTGAGGATCCGCGGCTGGCGGTACTGCGTCCGCTGCTGGTCGAACCCCTCCTGGATACTCCGGATCCGCGGTTGCGGGTGCTCCAGCAGGTGCCTCGGCAGTTCCGCGCGACACGGGTGCGGATCGTTGAACCGACAGGTCCGACAACAGGCCCTCACCGCGGAAAATAGGCCGGGATCCGGCCGCTGGTCCACTTCGTCTTCGACTTCGGTGGAAGGCCACCGGCTGGTGGGCGCCAGGTGCCCGGGCCGATATCCGGGAAGCCGATGCCCGGGAAAATGCACGATTTCCGGGCGCAGGCGGTGGGTCCGACATCCCCATGAGGATGTCGGACCCGACCCGATGGCAGGTCCGCACAGCGCGGCAGCCATGATGGTCACCGAATAAGCACGGTCGGTTATATTGATCGTAGCTGCAGTAGTTGTTGAGGTCGCACCAGATGGCCCGCCAGTAGTGGGTGCTGCCGACGTTCCAGCTCAAAGCCCCCAGATGGCGCCGCTGCTGTTCTGGTTCGAGCACCAGCCCCTGTTACCGGGTGGGACCGCGACCATCACCCACGCCGTCATCGTGATCATGATGGTTGAGTGCGCGGACGCCGCCGGTTCGATGGCCGATTCGACGAGGGTGCGGTGACGGCGTCGAACGGCCCAGACGACGTCTGTCCGTCTGTCCGGACAGACGGCACCGCCGATGCTCCCCTTGCCTGTTCGCCGGTGGCCATCTCCTGGTGGCCATCTCCTGGTGGCCATCTCCTGGTGGCCATCTCCTGGTGGCCATCTCCTGGTGGCCCCAGCGGACGGACGGAGCGGATCGAACATGTACACGCTGGTCATAGATGGTCAGCGTGAACCTGCTCCTGCCACACCATGTCGATCTCGACGCCGGCCGCGCCAGCCGCCGCCCCACCTGCCACCCGCTGGAAAAAGTAGGGAAAGTCGGCACGGGGGCCTTGGCCGTTGACACCTTGGTGCGGACCGACGTCCCGCGCAGGGCACTCCACCTGGGGCCACCGCGGCTGGGAGCGCGCCAAGGCCCATTCGATCCAGTTGGCCACCTGCCGCAATTGTTGGGTAAGCAGTGATCGTCCAGTGTTGTAAGGGTGAGCGCGAAGAGCTCACGCCGCGACCCAGGTCAACAGCTTGGAATCGAACAGAAGTTCGACTAGAATTCGGGCTGTCCCGGATCTTCCGACGGGCACCCCGTTACGCAATGCTTGCGCCGGCCGGTACGGTGGCAAGGTCACGAGGAGGGAGGGCCGCGCCATGGACGCGCACGAGCGCAGTGTCAGGGACAGCCTCCAACGCGACGACCTCGACGTACAGCCGAACGAGGCCAAGTTCGCCGAGCTGCTACTACTGGTCGCCGAAGAGCTGGCGGACGACCCCTACGGGGGCGCCACCAAGGCCAACAAGGTCCTGTACTTCGCCGAGTTCGCGCACGTCCGCGAGACGGGCCGTCCGATCACGGGAGTCCGCTACCGCAAGCTTGAGCGAGGCCCGGCGCCGCAGCGCCTCAAGGCGATCCGAGACCATCTGATCGACACCGGTGACGCGGTGCTGATTAAGGAGCGGGTCCTGGGCCATGAGCAGCACCGCCTTCGCCCGACCCGGCCCGCCCGCCGTGAGCTGTTCAGCGCTACCGAACTGAAGGCCGTTCAGGATGCGATCAACCTGCTTCGCGGCCACACCAACACGGATGCCAGCGAACGGTCCCACCGCGAGCCCGGATGGCAGCTCGTGGACGAGGGCGAGGACATCCCTTACGTGGCAGCTCTTCTGCCGCAGAGTCAGCCACAGCCGTCAGCTCGGATGATGGACAAGCTGCGGCAGATCGGCGAGGACTACTCCCGTCAGGGACACCTTGCCCGGTGACCAGGTACGCGGTCACCTACGGGGCCGACTTCCTCGCCGCTGCCAGGGCCACGTACCCCGACAGCCGAGGCATGCAGTACTCGGGGCCGACGTTCCACGAGTTCATGGCGCTGCCCGTGCGGTCAGCGAAGTTCGCCTTCGCTAACAACTGGGACAACCTGCCCTCGGAGATGGGCGGAGCGGCCCGCCTGGTGATTCTTGAGCCCGCCGGGGCGTTCGGGCCGATCGTCTTCTACGCGGTGCTTGTCGATCGGCCGACCGGGTCAGTAGTCGAGATCGCGGGTTTCGAGGAGGATCGAGACTACTGGGCTACCTTCGTCGACCCGGACGATCCGGACGGATGACTCGTCAGGATCCGGGCTCGTTTGTCCGGGCGGTGTCCAGGCGGTGCCGTCCGCGGTACCTGCCGGTACCTGCCGGTCCCTCCGGCCGGCGAACGGGACCGGTGGACAACCGACATGGCCAGCGAGGGCCGGCAGGGTGAAGTCGTCCCGGTCGACGGTGGCCACGGTGCACCGCATCGCGCACGCGGTGACACGGGACTACCTGCCACGCAACGTTGCCGAGGACGCACGAACGCCATCTTCGACAAACAGCCCCCTGCCGCACAGGACTGTGGGGGGTTCGGGGGGCTCGGCCCCCTGGCAGACATAGTGGTCAGCAGCGAAGCTGACCGTCAGATCGGCGAGCACGCTGAGCCAGCGCGTGGACCTGGGTGGACTTGAACCACCGGCCTCTTCCTTATCAGGGAAGCGCTCTAACCGACTGAGCTACAGGTCCTTGCTGGGCTCCACAGTACCGGATGACGACGGGTGCCTGACGTGGTGCCCGCCTCGAAATCCTCAGCCTGTGTCATCCGCCCCTACTGGTCGCCGAGGATGACCTCGATCCCGCCGACCATCTCGGTGCACAGGTTGTA
>NZ_CAKKTK010000113.1:0-10258 GCF_920656135.1 Frankia sp. Cppng1_Ct_nod
GGAGGCGTGTACGGAGACCGACGTCGTCATCTGCATGCACATCGGCTCCAGCGGCGAGCTGACCAACCCGGCGCCCGACGACGGTCCCTTCGTCCTTCCGATCGCCCTCGGCAACATCAACGCCTGTGCGGCGACGGTCGCGTTCGCGATGAGCCCGGTACCTCGCCGGTACCCCACGATCAAGCTGGCCCTGTCCGAGGGCGGGATCGGCTGGATCCCGTCGGCCATCGAGCGGGCCGACCGCCAGTTTCTCAAGCACCGCATCTGGGCGGGTATGGATGACCTGCTCCCGAGCCAGGTCTGGGACCGCAACATCTGGGCGTGCATGATCGAGGAACCGTTCGGCGTGAAGGTCCGTCACGATGTCGGTGTCGAGAAGATCCTCTGGGAGTGCGACTACCCCCACGCCGACACGCTCTGGCCGCACAGCCAGAAGCAGGTGGCGGAGCTTCTCTCGGACGTTCCCGCCGCCGAGGCGAAGGCGATGACCAGCGGCAACGCCGAGGAGCTCTTCCGTTGGAAGATCGGCGTCGGCGGCGTCTGAGTGGTCCGGGAACAGGAGCGGGTGTCACATGGATCTCCCCAAGATCATAAGCGTTGACGATCACGTGATCGAACCCCCGACGCTCTGGTCGCAACGCCTTCCCGCGAGGTACGCCGACCGTGGGCCCCGCCTCGAGCGCCGACACGGTCGCATGATCTTCGACGGGGGCCTGAAGTTCAGCGAGGAGCAGCACCGAGACGCGGGTCCCGTCGACCTGTGGCTCTATGACGACCTGGTATGGCCACTACCCCGTGGGATGGCCCAGGTCGGGTACCTCGACGAGCCCTCGGCGAGGTCGGTGAGCTACGACGACATCGTCCCGGGCTGTTGGCAGCAGAAGGCTCGGCTGGAGGCGATGGACCACAACCACACCGAGGCCAGCCTCTCGTTCCCCAGTTTCTCCCGCTTCTGTGGCCAGACGTTCCTGGAGCGGGCGGACAAGGAACTCGCGTTGCTCTGCATCCAGGCATACAACGACTGGATGATCGACGACTGGTCTGGCGGCGCCGGTTACGGCCGGCTCGTCCCGTGCACCCTGATCCCGCTGTGGGATCCCGAACTCGCCGCCGCCGAGATCTTTCGGTGCGCCGGGAAGGGTTCGCATGCGGTCGCCTTCTCCGAGAGCCCGGTCCCCCTGGGGCTCCCCAGCATTTACGGCCCGCACTGGGAGCCGTTCTTCCGCGCGTGCGACGAAACCGACACCGTGATCAACATGCACATCGGATCGTCGTCACAGATGGCGATGACGGCGCTCGACGCGCCGTTGGAGGCCGGTATGGCGTTGACCGCCGAGAATTCCGTGCACGCGTTCGTGGACTGGTTGTGCTCGGGCGTCCTCGTGCGCCACCCCAAGATCAAGATTGCGCTCTCCGAGGGCCAGGTCGGCTGGATGCCGTTCATGATTGAGCGACTGGACTCCGTGTGGGAGCGCAGCCACTACTACGGCAACAAGCTCCGGGACGCGCTGCCCGAGCCGCCCAGCTCCTACATCGCCGGTCGGGTCTACGGCTGCGTCTTCGACGACATGCACGGCCTCGCGAGCCGCGACGTCGTCGGCATGGGCCAGATCATGTTCGAGACCGACTACCCGCATTCGGATTCCACGTTCCCCCACTCGCGCGAGACCGCCGAGAAAATCGTCACCGCCGCCCGGCTCGACGAGCACGAGACCTGGCAGCTGCTCCGGGGCAACGCCATCGAGTGCCTGGGTCTGGAGCGCATCGGCATCACCGGGTGACTCGTCGGCGTAGAGATTTGGCAGTCGGCAGTCGGCAGTCGGCAGTTGGCAGTTGGCATGAGGATGGAGACGTCGGCATGGTGTCGAAGGAAAAACCGTCCCAGGAGCTGCTGACGAGGCGTCCACGAGCTCCCCACAAGGTGGGCGTCTGCATGGAGTTCGCCGGGGGCACCAACCTCATCCAGGACTTCTACGACGGCATCCGGCTCGCCTTCTCCGAGGCGGAGGAGCGCGGCGACGTCGACCGCGCGATCGAGCTCGTCATCCGCGAGGTCCGGGGACCGATGCGGGGTACCAGCTCCGTCGTCGTCGACGCCTGGCGAGAGCTCGTCCACGACGAGGACTGCCTCGCCGTCATCGGACCCGTGGTCACCGAGGCCAACCTGGCTCTCGTCGACGAGGTCAACCGCACGGGCGTGCCGACCATCAGCTTCTGTGCCACCTTCGACTGGGCCGGCCCCTACGCCTTCGCGCTGCAGAACGGCGGATTCCCCGACGAGGCGGTACTGCTCGCCGGCTACCTCGCGTCCCAGGCAATCACCCGCGTCGCGTTGTTCCGCGAGGACGGGATCATCGGCGAGGAGTACGGCGCCGCCTTCCGCGCCGCGGCCAGGCGCTACGGCCTCACCCTTGTCACCGACCACGTCGTCGGACTGTTCAACACCTATGAGCCGGTCGAGCCCGTTCTGCGGGCAGCTCACGAAGCAGGCGCCGAGTGCGTCCTCGTCCTGTCCGCCTACGGCGCGCTGATCCCCGTCCGCGCCGCGGTCAAGGCGGTCGGCGACTCCCTCGGCTGGAACCCCGTGAAGGTGCAGAACACCACGTGGGTCGCCATCACCGCGTTCGGGGGCGCGGGTGACTACGACCAGGCGACGCTGATCGCGGACTTCGACGGCTGGATCGGGCTCGACCAGGTCCACGAGGGTAACCGGCACTTCCAGGATGTCCTGTTCCGCTTCGAGAAGCGCTTCGGTCGCAGACCCTTCCACGCCTACGCGGCTCTCGGTTTCGACCACGGCTTCGTCGTCGCCGGCGCACTCGCCCGGATGCGGCCCCCGTCGGCCCAGGGGCTCACCGACGCTCTCGAGCGCACCCGCATGGTTCCGGCGTGCATCGGTGGCCCGGGCACCGTCATCAGCTTCGGACCGCACGACCACCGTGGCTACAAGGGCGACTACGTCGTCCTGCGTACCATCGCCGACGGCGTCGAGCAGCTGGTCGACGTGACGTGGGCAGCGCTGCTGGCGACCTCGCCGCTGGGCGTCAACGGTGTGGGCGTCAACGGTGTGGGCGTCAACGGTGCGGACGGCGATAATGCGAGCCACGCCCTGTCCGGTGCCGGCACCCGTTACAGCCTGGTCGGCGACCGCACGCCGTTTCGCATCGGCGTGCTGCAGGACTGGGCGCTGTGGGCGCCGGTCGAGAAGTGGTACGACGGCCTGCGCCTCGCGTTCGCCGAGGCCTTCGAATCAGGGCTCCTCGACCGTGAGGTCGAACTGGTCTTCCGTGAGGTCGAAGGCCCGCCGGACGGCCGTGCCGCCGACGTCGTCCGCGCGTGGCGGGACCTGGTTCACAAGGAGAAGGTCCTCGGGGTCGTCGGCCCGTTCATCACCGACCTGACTCGCATCCTGCGGGACGAGATCGAGCGGACGCGTGTCCCGGTCATCTCCTACTGCGCGACGACGAAGTTCGCCGGGGACTTCTGCTTCCAGACGCCCAACGGCACCTTCGCCGATGAGACCTTCCACATCGCGCGTCACCTTCTCCGCCGCGGTGTGAGGCGGGTCGGAGTGGTTCGTGAGGACAACCCGATCGGCGACGAGTACTACGACTGGTTCCGCCTCCACGCCCGTACCCTCGGCCTACAGGTCACCAGCGATCAGATCGTGTCGCCGCGGGTCACCGACGAGGAGATGGACACCGCGCTGCGGGCAGTCCGCGCGTCGGGTGCACAGGGCCTCGCCCATCTGGGATACGGACTGTCCTTCTACGCCGTCCTGTCACAGATGGCCCGCCACGTCAGCGAGGGCTGGGACGTCCCCCGAGTCACGATCACCACCTGGGTGCTGTGTAGCGGCCTGGACCAGGAGCTCGGCAGCCCGGCGCTGATGAACCTCCCGGCACCCCTGGAGGCGCTCGAGGGCTGGGTTGGAGTCGATCTTCCGCACGAGGGCAACAAGGTCTTCCAGGGGTTCCAGGACCGCTATGTCGCGCGCTTCGGGGGTGCGAAGCCCTACGGCTGCTACCCGGCGCACATGTACGACATGGGTCGAGTGCTCGCCGAAGGTATCGCGCGCGCACGTCCGGTCACCCCTGAGGGCCTTGCGAAGGGACTGGAGAAGGTCCGAATGGTGCCGGCGACGATGGGAGCCCCGGGCACGGTGCTGGGCTTCGGGCCTTACGACCACCGCGGTTACAAAGGATCCGACTACCTCGTCCTGCGCACCGTACTCGGCGGCCGCGAGGGCCTGGTGGAAGAACTCATGCCGGGCTTGGAAGCACCCGCCTCCTAGCCCTGTCCTTCGCACGTGCGTGCGATGGGATAGCTCCGTGATCCTTTGGTCGTTCCATGTCGGTTCTACCGTGTTGTGGAGTGGTGGGCCTGGCGCGGTTCCTGTCTGTGACGGTCGCGGAGGATTACGGCCCGCCGAGCGTGGAGAAGATACTCGGCTCGCTGCCGGTCGTCCGTGACTTCCTGCGCCGCCTCGGCGTCGCCGCCGCCGTCGACCGGCTTTGCCCGATCCGCGAGGACGTCGCCCGTCTGACCCATGGCCAGGTCATCGAGGTCCTGATCGCCAACCGGCTGTGCTGTCCGACCGCGATGGTCCGCGTCACCGACTGGGCGGCGGCGTGGGCCGTCGAGGAGGTCTTCGACGTCCCCGCGGATGCGTTGAACGACGACCAGATCGCCCGCGCCCTCGACGCGCTGGCCGAGCAGGCCGACGCTGTCGTCGGCTCGGTCGGCCTGGCCGCGGTCACCGCGTTCGGCCTGGATCTGGCCCAGGTCCACTGGGATCTCACCTCGATCTCGCTGTATGGCGCCTACCCCGACCCTGATCCCGCCTATGCCACGCCCCGCTACGGCCATCCCAAGGATCGCCGCCCGGATCATCAACCGCTTCCTCTCCCAGGACGCGGCAGCGGGCGCACCGCCGACGCTGTACGCAGCGGTCCAGAACCTGCCCGGCAACTCCTACGTCGGCCCCGACGGCCGCGGCGAGTGGCGCGGCAGCCCCATCCTGGTCGACCGGTCGGACACTGCCAACGACCCGGAGTTGGCCCGCCGCCTGTGGACGGTCTCCGAGGAACTCACCGGCGTCACATTCCCCGAACACCTGCACGTGACAGCCACCCAGAAATAACGCAGCCTGACCCACCGGAACGGGCACCGGTCGGGCGCTCGCATCTACACGATCAGCTGAAGGCTCGTCTGGGCAGGCGCAACGCGGCGGCGGGCTGTTCCTCTGCCGGTGGTGGTGGAAGAGGATCTCCCGCGCCTCGCGGAGGACGTAGAAGACGAGGACGTAGCCGAGGGGATCGGCCCACCACCAGCCGAGTCCGGCGTTCAGAGCGACTCCGACGAGGACGTCGTCGGTAGGAGTTGGTCCGGCGGTCCCGGTCGACGACCCGCGCGGGACGTACACGTTCGAGGTGACCACGACGGCGTCGGCCAGCACACCCGCTTTCAAGAAGCAGATACGCGACCAGATCGTCTCCGCCAGCCCATTGTCGGGCGACGGTGTCGCGCTCCAGCCCGCGTTCGTCGTCGGCCCTCGCCGCGCGGGACGCCGAACTCGCCGGGCAGGCGCGCCCAGCCTTCGGCCACCACCACGGCGGGTTCGTACTGGGATGTATCCTGTTCGTATGCGGAAGAAGGTCGTCACGATCGGGAACTCGGCGGGCATCACGATCAGCCCAGCCGAGCTGCGCGCTCTGGGCATCGGCCCCGGAGACACGGTCGAGGTTACCGTCCGTTCCGGGGTACTCGAGGCCCGCGCCGTAAGCCGGTACGAGGACACCCCCCTGCCCGACCTGATGGCCGTGATCAACGCGGCCCGGACCCGGTCGTGACCTGGACCCGGCAGGAGTTCCTGGCCGATGTCGCCCGCACCGGGGTCCTGTCGCCGGACTACGCCGAGGACGTGCTCGTGCGCCTGGCGCACCACTCCGCGGCGATCGAGGGCAACACCCTCACCCTGGCCGACACAATTACCCTGCTGGTCGACGAACGAGTGCCCGTGGCCGGCACGCCTGTGCGCGAACTGTACGAGGTCGCCAACCACTACCAGGCGCTCGCCCGCATCCTGAGGGCCGTCGCCGACGACGAACCCCTGACCACCGGCCTCGTCCGGGACCTGCACGCCGCGCTGATGGACCACCTGGCCCACGACCACGGCCAGTACAAGACCTCCAGCAACATCGTCACCGGCGCGTCCTGGCAGCCCGCACCACCCTCACGCGTCCCAGAACTCATGCTCCAGTGGGCCGACCAGACCGAGTGGCAGACCACCAACCTCGACAACGAGGCCCTGCTCGAGGCGATCGCCGGCGCACACATCGCGTTCGAACGCATCCACCCGTTCACTGACGGCAACGGTCGCGCCGGCCGCGCGATCATCGCCTACCAGACGATCCGCAGGTTCGGGTTTCCCGCCATCGTCCAGGTCACCCAGCGACCCGCGTACATCACCATGCTCGACACCCAGGACACGCCCGCCCTGACCCGCATCCTCGCGGTCTCACTCGCCGACGAGGCAAGCCGCAGCGCCGCGCCGTAGCAGCTTGCGCACCGTGCTGCGGCCGCCGTCGCATCCGACGAGGTAGCATCCCAGGCCTCCTGGGACCACCCGAAATTGAACGGTTTCCGCGATTCGCGGATTGTTTGTCATCTCCAAGGAGGCGCCGCAACCGGATGAAGCCTCGCCGGCCCAGCTCGCTCTCTCACGCGCCCTGTGGTGCGGCAACCCGGGCCGAACGCGCCAGCATGAGGACGGCTGGGCCTCCCGACGCAACGTCAGACCTACATCCGCCGGTAGGGCAGTGATGTTGGGGGGTGTAGATCGTTGTCGGTGAACAGGTGCCTGTCGGGCAGGGAGAATCGGGGTTACCACACCAAACCGATATCCCAGGCAAAAGGCACCTGTCGGGTGACGACTTTACGCGGTAGCGGCATGGCCGGGAAGCGGTCCCGGCGGCGGGTGCGGGTCGGCCCGGTGGACCGGTCGTTGAGGGGTAGCGCGGGGCTGGTAGCGGTGTCCGAGCTTGTTGATCGGCTCGATGTCGTTCATCGGCCGGGGCCGCCCTCGGCGCACCCCAGCAGCAGACAGGACACCATAGGTATCGGCCACGTTCTCGTCACCCGGCGACATCGGCACCCCTGCCATCCACTCGGCCAGAAGTGTCCGGTTACCCGTTCCCCAGTTGCGGACCTCGGCCCACTTGGTCAGCTCAGCACGAGTGACGAAGGTTATGATCGGCTGGCTATTGATCAACTTGCTCGCCAGCGTGATCGGCAGGCGCTTCTTGATGATTAACGAGGATGCGTCGGTGTCCAGGACGACGGAGCGCACTATCACCTCAGGCCACGTCACGGCGGCGCTCGGCATAGGTGAATGCCAGGAACTCGTCCAACTCCTCGTCCGACTTGAAGATGTCGGCGGACATCGCCTCCAGGTCGGCCAGCGACCGGATCGGCTTGGCGTTCTTGATCCGGATCAGCTCGTCAACGGACAAGCAGGGTCGATGAGGCGGGAACACCGGGTGATCAGGGCTGCTGGTGCTCATAGCGACATCCACCTTCGCCCGTCATTACTCGCCCGGGATCAGCATAGAACCATCCTGCGTCAAACGTCGTCGTGGCGGTGGGTGCTCCCCTGCGTGCGGGTCGCCCGCGTCCCCGCGCCGCGCCGTGTACGTGTACGTGTACGACCCACTGCCATCGGACAGCTGCCGGTTCCGCTCGTCAAACGTCGACGCCGTCCCCCCGACCGAGGTGCGGTTCCCTGCCGCATCCCACCCGTAGGTGGTGGTCGACCCGTCCGGCTTCGTCCACGACACCAGCCGGTCGGCCCGGTCATAGCCGTAACTCTGGTTCCCCGACCCCGACAGGCCGGACGGAGACAGGGTCTCGCTCAGCAGATCGTCGTTCGTTGCGGCCTTCGAGAAGGTCCACCGGTCCGGTCCAGGAGGCGATCCCCCAGGGCCGATGCGGGCGCGGCCCTCCGGTCAGCGTCCCCGCCACCGGGGCGCGCGCCTCTCGGCGAAGGCCCGGGGGCCCTCCTTCGCGTCCTCGCTGGCCATCAGTGCGCGCACTGCTGCGTCGCACCGGGCCCACTGCTCGTCGAACGACGCCTCGATCACCCCACGTGCGAGTCGCTTGCTGGCCCGTACCGAAAGGGGCGCGGCGTCGGCAATCTCCGCCGCAAGCTCCAATGCGACGTCGAGGGCGCCGCCGACGGGTGCCATCCGGTTGATCAGGTGGATGGCGTGGGCCCGCTCGGCGTCGATGGGGCGTCCGGTGAGCAGCATCTCCATGGCGACGGTCGGCGGGATCCGTAGCGGAAGGCGGATCACGCCCCCGGCGGCCGCGAGCAGACCGCGGCGCACCTCCGGCAGCCCGAACGTGGCCTCCGCGCCGGCGACGACGAGGTCGCACGCGAGGGCCAGCTCCGTCCCGCCGCCGAGCGCACTGCCCTCGACGGCGGCGATCGTCGGGACGGAGACCTCGTGGCGCACCCAGCCGGCGAAGCCCCACTCCCGCTTGCTCGGCGCGATCGACTCGCCACGCGTGACCGCCTTCAGGTCCGCGCCGGCGCAGAACGACCGGGGGTCGGAGCTGGTCAGGATGACGGCGCGCACACCGGGGTCGCAGTCGGCGTCATGCAGGTGCCCGCCGAGGAGGTCCGCGAGCTCACCGTCGACGGCGTTGCGAGCCGCTGGCCTGTTCAGGGTCAGCACGACGATGTGCTCTCGCCTCTCGGCCAGGACTTTGGGCGGCGACGTCACGCGTCCACCCACGTGACGAGAGCGTCGAGCGCTTCGATCTCATCTCCGCGCGCCAGCAGCGGGTTGACTTCGAGGGACTCCAGGTCCTCGCCGAGGGCAAGCGCGAGACGGCCGATACGTGCGATCACCTCGGCGACGGCAGGGACGTCGACACCTGGTCGTCCCCGAACGCCGTCGAGGAGGGCTGCTCCGCTGAGGGTACGCAGGGCTGCCTCCGCCTCCGAGGCGCCGATCGGGAGCACCCGCACGGCGCTGTCTCGCAGGACCTCCACGAGCACTCCGCCGAGGCCCATCGCGATCACCGGACCCCACTGGGGGTCTCGCACCACGCCCACGATGAGCTCAAGTCCGTCCCCGCGCATCGGAGCGACGAGGACGCCCTCGATCGCGTTGTCCCCGGCCGCTCGGCAGACCTGGTCGAAGGCCACCCGCGCGCCGTCGGCATCGGCCACGCCGAGGACTACACCGCCGATGTCGCTCTTGTGCGCCACCGTCGGCGAAACGACTTTGACCGCGACGGGGAGGCCGAGTTCGACCGCCGCGGCTACCGCCTCATCCCGGGAGTGGACGAGGCGCGCGGGCACGACGGGGACTCCGGCGTCGGCCAGGAGCTTTCGGGCGGCCCACTCCGACCACCGGCCGCTGCCGGACTCGGCCCTCGGCTGGGACGCTGGCTGGGACGCTGGCCGTCCCGGCGTCCGCGGTCGCGCAGCCAGCCACTGCGACCACCGCGAGACTCCCGCCGCGGCGGTGACGGCCACGTCGAGGCTGAACAGGTGCGGGGGTGAGCCGACCGCTGTGAGCTTCTTGATCGCAGGATCGGTGACAGCCTGAGCGCAGGTGCTCACGATCGCGACCGGGACGCCCGCCGCACGGCCGCCCATGGTCACACCGGTGAGGAAGCCGGGCGAACCGGATGTCCGCTCCGTCGGGATGCCGGAGATGCCGAGCACCAGACCGATGCCTGGATCCCTACCCAGAGCCGTGACAGCGCCCAGCCAGATGCCGGGATCGCGCATCGCCATGCCTGTCACGTCGAAGGGGTTCTGCGCGCAGGCGGAGTCGGGGAGCACCTCACCGAGGGCCGCGATCGTCGACGGGTGCAGCTCAGGCAACTTCAGACCGCACGGCGCGGCGAGGTCGGCCAGCACGTCGCAGGCGCCGCCGGAGATCGAGGCGGCGGCCACCCCGGTCGGGCTGATCGCGCCCGTGTGGGCGAGCAGGTTCGCCGTGCCCACAAGCTCCTCGAAGGTCCGCACGCGGATCACGCCGCACTGGCCGAGGGCCGCGTCGACGACCCGATCGTCGCCGACGAGCGCCCCGGTGTGGGCCGCGGCCGTGCGCGCCGCGAGCTCGCTCGTCCCGGCCTTGAGCATGACGATCGGGATCTCACGGTCAGCCGCTCTCGCCGCCGCGTACCGGAAGCCCTCGGTGTCGCGAATCGTCTCGGCGAAGATCGCGACCGAGTGGAC
>NZ_CAKKTK010000114.1:0-10068 GCF_920656135.1 Frankia sp. Cppng1_Ct_nod
ATCCATGCGGGCGGAGCCGGATGACTGCCCGGGTACCTGCCACGGTCGGAGTGCGGACCGTAGGCAGACGGTTCGCTCCAGGGCTGTTGGACCGATGACGGGACGCCGCCAGGACCAGGACCGCCCGGAACGGAGTATGTCGTCGTCCCGGTCATGGACATCCCTGGTCCGCCCGGGGGCGGTACCGGGGATGGCGGCTGCGAGGCACCGCTGGCACCGGCCGGCCATGGGTCGCCGAGTGGATCGAACGACGGATCCCACGAACCGACCAACGGGTCATGCGTCGTTCCCGGCCACGAGTTCGTCAGCGGGTCATGGTTGCGCTCACCGCCGGGTAGCGGGACATACGGCGGTGGCGGCGGGACCGGTGGTGGTGGGACCGGACCCGGCGGGAAGGTGTGCCCCGGCTGCGGATCCGGACCGCTGACCAGCTGAATCGGATCCTGGCGGGGCTGGAAGACATACGAGGTTTCGTTGTCCGACTCCGGCGGGTCGGACGGAGGGTAGGACGTTGATGACGGCAACGACTGGAACGCTCCGGGATCGCCCGCCGGAGCGCGGCTGAAGTCGGGGCTGTCCATTCGGGTGTCGATGTCGATGTCTCCGTCCATGATCCCGCCCAGTCGTGGCCTCACTGGATATCAGTCACAATCGGCCCTCATGCCAGGGTTGTCCAACTTCAGGATCCCGGCTGGGCGGTCCGCTCCTCCCGTGTTGACCAGTTCGTCGGTGAAATCAACGCACTGTGATCATCAGATGCTCGAGATCGGACGGCGCACGCCTGCCAGGGGTATCTGCCAAGGACATCCCACGGTGACCCGCGGTCTCAGGATCGCATGCCCGACGGGGCCGGGTCGTCCCCGGTGCCCGGGTCCGGACGGAAAAACTGTGGTCCTGCTGTGTCCGGTGCTGTGCCCAACGCCGCGGACGTCGCCGCCGCCAGCACCCAGCGGGTCGGTCGGTCCAATACGGCGGCGGCCCGACGCACGTCGTCCCACTCCGGCTGCACGGTGACGATCTGACCGTCCGGAAGCATTCCGATTTTCACGGCGACGGTCTCACCGCTGACGTCCACGCTGCAGAAGGTGCGGTCAAGAGCTCGTTTACGCACCGGGGTTTCCCGTAGGCCGAGCGTCGGAGTGTGCATGAAAATCATGCGTCGGACCGCGTCCGCCAGCGGCACCGGCACGAGGACCGACAGGGTGTGCGCCGGACGGCCCTTCTTCATGAGCATCGGTGTGAGCCAGGCGTCGGATGCCCCCGCGGCCAGCAGACCGGCCAGGATCTCCGGCCAGGCACGCGGGTCCAGATCGTCGACGTTGGTCTCGACCAGCAGCTCGTCGGTGGCGGCCGGGATGTCCGGAGCTGACATGGCCGCGGGTGCCATTGCGGCCGCAATGTCAGCGGCCGGCGATTCTCCGGACACGGCGGTTCCGACGATCAGCCGGACCACGTTGGGCCGGTCGGGGATGTCGCGTTGCCCGGCACCGACACCGACCGCCTCCACCCGCATCGGCGGCAACGGACCGTAGGCATCCGCGTGGGTCGAGACCAGCACCGCACCGGTCGGCGTGCACAGTTCCGCCTCCACCGGACCCCCGTGACCTGGCATGCCGGTGGCACGCAGCAGCTCCAGGACGGCAGGACCGGGGATCGGCAGGACGCCGTGCTCGGTGCGGGCCGACCCGCCGCCGAGCGCGACCGCAGACGCCACGAGCCGGTCGAGGCCGAGCGCGTCCAGTCCGGCGCAGACGCCGACCACGTCGGCGAGCGCGTCGAGTGCCCCGACCTCGTGGAAGTGCACGTCGTCCGCGGGAATGCCGTGCACGACCGCCTCTGCTTCGGCAAGCGCGCCAAAGGTGGCCAGTGCCCGTTCGCGGACCGCGGCGGTGAGTGGCGCGTGAGCCAGCAGCTCGCGGATATGTACCCAGGTGCGGCGGCCGTACCCGTTGTCATGCTCCGCACCGGGTATCCCACCCTCGTGGGCATTCGTGTCGTGGGCGTTCGTGTCGTGGGCGTTCGTGTCCGGGGTGATGACGTGGACGCGGGTCGCGGCGAGCCCGGCTCGAGATGTTGTGCTGATCTCCAGCCGCACATCAAGCTCCAGCGCGCCGACCGCGTCGGTAATGACCTCGGTGCGCCGGCCGGCACCGGTGAGTGCGCCGATCACAGCACCGAGCAGCATGTCCCCGCTCACACCGCTGGACAGGTCGAGCCACCCGATTCGTCCCCGCCGGGCCGGCGCGGTCCTGCTCGGCTCGGCGAGCCGGGTTCGCCCGCTCGGTACGGCTGGCTCACAGTCCGCGGAAGGCACTCTGGTGTCGGTCACCCGTCCACTTTGGTCCGGGGGGTCGGGATTGCCGAACCCGCCCTCGAGTAGCGAGATGGAGTTGTAGGTAGAAACCATTGCTGTAACGACTGAAACGACCTACAGCTCATGCCGGCACCGGCCGGGTGTAGGTAGAACCCGTCGCTATCACAGCTGAAACGACCTACCCATTCCGGGCTGGCGCTGCACGGCGGGTAATCCGGGCGGCGAACAGCCCCGCACCGAAGCCGTTGTCGATGTTGCAGACGGCGATCCCCGGTACGCATGAGGTGAGCATCCCGAGCAACGCGGCGAGCCCGCCGAAGGACGCCCCGTATCCGACACTGGTCGGGACGGCCACGACCGGGGTGCCGACGAGGCCACCGATCACGCTTGCCAGTGCGCCTTCCATACCGGCGACGACGACCAGGCAGTCCGAGGCGGCGAGGGTGTCGCGGACCGCGAGGACGCGGTGCAGCCCGGCAACCCCCACGTCTGTGATCGTCTCAACCGCCGCCCCGGACGCGCGGGCGGTCAGCGCGGCCTCGGTGGCGACCGAGGCGTCCGACGTTCCTGCGGAAACGACGACCACCCGGCCGCGGGCCGGCGGTAACGACCCGACGACAACCGTGGACGGTATCGGTGCCCTGGCTGTCGGTGCCCAACCGGTCATCGGGCCGGTCTCGCCGGATGCCTCGCCGGATGCCTCGCCGGATGTCTCGGTGTGCGGCCCGTCGAGTGTCTCGGTGGATGTGGTGAGCTCGCCCGGCCACCTCGCGCGCAGGGCCGCGACGGTGGCCGTGTCCGCACGGGTGACCAGTGTCGGACGGGTCGGACCGGATATGCGCCGTAGCTCGGTGACGATGCCGACGGTCTGCGCCGGGGTTTTGCCGGCGGCATAGACGACCTCCGGGTCACCGGTGCGCAGGCCGCGGTGGGTGTCGACGCGGGCGTACCCGAGGTCGGTCCAGCCGGTGCCGTCGCCGAGGGGGCCGGCGGCCAGACGGCCCAGGGCCTCGTCCGGCCTGACCATGCCGGAGGCCACGGCGTCCAGCAGGAGCCGCACATCCTCCATGTCCACGCCCCTGACCTTACGGTGGGTCTGAGCACGGTCTGCGGACGGATCCGGCCCGTGTCAGGGAAACCGCCGACGTAACCATGATCATGGCTGCGGGTGTGGAGATCACTCGAAGATTTCGCGGGTGTTGATCGGGCGCCGGTCGGGCTGGAGTCCGGTATCGGGCTGGAGTCCGGTAACTGTCCGCCGGTCCCGGCGGGGCCTTGCTTGCGGAGCGTAGCAGTCCGAATGGTCGGTAATAGTACATAAAATGGCTGATTGGAATCAGGCCCCGCTAATGCGGTCCGTCACCGGGTCGTAGGATCGTGAAGGTGAGACGCGCAGATCCGGTCCGGACGGGCCCGGGCACCCAACCCCCGGGTACGGACGAGGCTGCGGCAATGCGCACGACACGCCTGACCAGCTCCCCTGCGGCGGTCGGCGTTGCCTCGACGGCCATGCTCCGCCGGAGCGGGAGGGTGGCGATATGACATCGGCGACCCGCCTGGTCTATCTGGGTCCTCCCGGCACGTTCTCCGAGGCGGCGCTGCTCACTCTCGCGGTCGCTCACGAAGCCGAACTCGATCCGGTTCCTACCGTGGCGGTTGCTCTTGACGCGGTCCGCCAGGGTGATGCCGACGCCGCTCTCGTTCCGTTCGAGAACTCGGTCGAGGGGTCGGTGTCGACCACCTTGGACGAACTGGCGGTTGGTGATCTCCTGCAGGTCATCGCCGAGGTCGTGATTCTTGTCCGATTCGCTCTGCTCGGCAGGCCTGGCGGCGGTATCGATGCCGTTCGTACCGTCTCCAGCCATCCGCACGCCCAGCCGCAGTGCCGCCGGTGGCTTGCGAAGAACCTGCCGGACGCACAGTGGGAACCGTCGTTCAGCAACTCCGAGGCGGCCCGGCGTGTCCAGGCCGGTGAGATCGACGCCGCCCTTGCCGGCGCGTTCGCCGCACCCCGCTACGACCTGTCGATACTCGCTGACGACGTCCAGGACGTCGACGGGGCGCAGACCCGGTTCGTGCTCGTCGGCCGTCCGGGTCCACCGCCGCCGCCGACCGGTTTCGACCGCACCACAATGGTGCTTTTCGAGCGGGATGACCATCCCGGCGCGCTGCTGGAAATGCTGACGGAGTTCGCGGTCCGGGGTGTCAACCTGACCCGGTTGGAGTCCCGGCCGACCGGCGCAGGTTTAGGCCGGTACTGTTTTTCGGTCGACTGCGAGGGCCACATAGCGGACGCGAGGGTCGGGGAGGCGCTGTCGGCGCTGCACCGGATCTGCGCCGAGGTCCGGTTCCTCGGCAGCTACCCGAGGGCGGACAGGCGGGTCCCGACGGTGCGGCCCACCACGTCCGAGGACGCCTTCCGCAGTGCCGCGGACTGGCTTGCGACGCTACGCGGGGGGCACTCGCATCCCGGCCGCTGACGGATCCGCCGGCCGAGAACGGGAACCAGATCATCGCCGGACCTGAAAGCAACCGAACGTAACCAAATTGGTTCATCGGATGGCGTTGTGCCAGATGACCGAATGTCACGTTCCGTAGGCGCCGGCAGTTGCTGTGTGTCGTGGTCTGGGCGTGCTCTCTTGCTCCGGCGCATGTTGCGCCAGGCTTTCCTGGCATTACCTTAAGTTGCATTCCGTTTGCTAAAAGAGATCGCTCGGGTATAGGCGGTACCAACACGTGGCCCCGCCAACCCTGAACCGCCTTGCTCAAGTCCCACCGACAGGACACCGGCTCCACCGACAGACACCAGGGAGTTGCATAGTCATGCCCGACGCTGACGAATTGTCCCCGTCAGCTCGCCCGGTCACCGCCGGGCCGGTGGTAGCCGGGATCGAGCACCCGATCCCTCCGGTTACGAGTGCCGCCTCGATTCCCGCTGCCCGGATGCCACCGGACGACCATCCGGATGAGTACGTTCTCTCGACACCGACGACGCCTGCCCCGGGCGACGCCGACCATCCGGCATCCAGCCGGAGGCAGTTCCACCTCTACGCCGGCGCAACCGTGGTAGGCGCCTTCCTCCCAGACAGGCAACTTGCGGATGTGGTGGATGTGCGTGGTACAGCGGCTTTGCAGACCAGGTTCGCCCACGCCGAGGAACGGCTGGCCGCGCTGCTGCACACTCATGAATACACCTCTCCCTCGCACGTCGCGGCCCAGGCGGTCCGGCTACGGCGAGATCTGGACCGGCTCGCCCAGCACTCCCTGAGTACCTCCGACGCTCGTCGGCTGCGGGTCGTCGCAGGTCGGGCCGCCGTCCTGCACGCAGATGCCGCCTTCAAGCTCGGCGAGTCCGACTCGGCCCGAGCCCTGGCCGCTTACGGATACATGGCTGGTGAATCGGCTGGTGACGGTCCGTTGCGGGGTTCCGCCCGTGAGATCGGCGCGGTCGCCGAGTTCTACAGCGGGCGCCCGGACGTGGCTCTCCACCTGGCGCGTGACGGATTGCGGCAGGTCAGCGTCGGTCCGGTACGGGCGCGGCTGGTCTGCCAGGAGGCCCGCGCGCTTGCCGCGCTTGGAGACGTCCGCGCCGCCGCCCGTGCCCTCGACACCGCCTACGACCTCGCCGACATGATTCCCGTGGAACAGTGGGGATCTCCCGGGCCGGGCTTCGACACGTTCCACCCGGTGGAGGTCGCCTATAACGCAACCACTGCGTTGTGCCTGCTCGGTCGGCCCGGCGCAGCGGAGGAACACGCGCAGCTCGCAATGCCGCAGCTCGACACGATGAAAGCACCCGGCTTCCGCTCGGTGATCCGGCTTGATCTTGCGTTGGCCCTGGCCAGGCAGGGACGCCTTGAGCTTGACCGGGTATGCGCGCTGGCCACCGAGGCGGTTGCGATCTCCTGGAGCCGCGCGGTCGCGTCCGCGTCGAATCGGGCTGACGAGCTGCTGGCGATAACCCGTACACACGGCGAGGTCCGGGATGTCCGGGAGCTTGCCGCGTTCGTCCGTGAATGGCAGCGGCAGGGAGTGCGCGGGCGGCTGCCGGCCGATTCGGTGGGCGCTGCCGGATCCGGGAAGGCGTCGTGGCCGAATCAGGAGGTGCTGCTGTAGTTATCCGATCGGCATATTGGTCTATTGATGGTTTTTCTTTATGGGTTCGCAGTAATTGCCGTGTGTCTTAGGGTATCGAGAGACGCCTGAGCACAGGCGAAGGAACTGACCTCCAATAACCCTGGGGGCCTTCCGGACCTCCCCCGTCGGTTTCGACGGATGTGTGAGGAACGGTGGGCGCGAGGCAAATAATGATCGCGCTGCTTTTGGCCGGATCAGTGACTACAGGTATGGGCTTGATCAGGAGCGAGGCAGGGTTCGGGTGGGAGTCACGGGATGCGACGGTTGCCGGTCCGTCGGTGGCGGATCCGGCAGCGGGGTGGCTCCGCGGTCCGTCGCGGGCGGGGGAGTCGGCCGGTTCACCGTCACGAAGGCGTGGTCGATTCTCCAGGAGATCTGCGGGGCGGTCGGAGTGGACGGTCGGGACGCGGAGGTCATCAAGATTGCGGCCAACGCCGTGTTCCGCTTACCCCGGGCCGGGATGATCGTCCGGATATCCGGGTCGCAGGCGATGGCGCACCGCGCCGACAAGGTCGTCCAGGTTGCCCGATGGCTTGCCCGCCACGATGTCCCGGCGGTACGCCTGATGCCAGGCATGCCCGCACCGCTGCGGGTCGGCAACGCCGTGGCCACGTTGTGGATCGACGTCGGGTCTGGGTCGCAGGCGAAAACTGCGGATTGGACACTGACGGACGAACGGCCTTCACCCCATCCCCGGACTCGCGGATCGACGCCGTCCGGCGTGCGTCCGGCCGCATCCGACCTGGCCATAGCGCTCAAACAGCTTCATACGCTGCCATTGCCGAAGGATGCCCTGCCGCGCTGGGACCCGCTCGACGACGTCCGCCGGCGTCTTGCCGATGCCGAGGAGCTCGCCGATGCCGACCTCGCGCTCCTGAGGCGCATGGCCTGCCGGGTCGAAGCGGCGCTCGAGGATGTCAGGTACGCCCTGCCGCCGGGGATCGTTCACGGCGACGCCCATCTCGGAAACCTGATCAGGAGCCGGGATGGGGGCGTGGTGCTGTGCGACTTCGACGCCACCTGCTACGGACCGACCGAATGGGACCTGATCCCGGTTGCCGTCGGCCGACTGCGGTTCGGCTACCCGCCGGAGCAGCACGCGGTGCTCGCATCCTCCTACGGGTTCGACGTGACGCGCTGGTCGGGCTTTGAGGCGCTGCGTGCCGTGCGGGAACTGAAACTGGTCACAAGCGTGGTGCCGATCCTCGCCAGCAATCCGCGGGTGGCAGCGCAGTTCGCCGTCCGGCTGGCCAGCCTGCGATACGAGGATGAAAGCGTCAGATGGATGCCCTATTCCTGATTGCCATCAGATCCCTGACAGTTCGCAGGGCCTCGATATTCATCAGAGGTCTCCGTCTTCTTCCGGACATGAATCTTTTGGGGTCCGGTCGATGAATTCAACATACGATGTTGCTATCGTATCGGAAAATCGCTTGTGGATGTGCCCGGAAAGTGCATGGATTGTGTCCGGTGCCGTGAACCCCGAGTTCCATGAGGCCGAGGGCGACCATGTCCATTTCATCCGTCTTGTCCGTGTTATCGACCTCGTCGACCTAGAAAGATCGTTTGTTGGTGTGTCGAGAAAAGGCGGCGAGCGTAGCTGCCGTCCATGCCACGGCGAGCAGGTAGCCGCCGACAACGTCTGACAGGTAGTGGACGCCGAGTGCCAGCCGCGAGAACCCGACCACGGCCACAACCAACCCAACCAGCACCATCGTCGTGATCCGTGGACGCCGACCCTGGACGGCTTCGAGCGCGACCAGCAGTACCAGTGCGGCGACCAGCACTCCGAAGGAGTGCCCGGACGGAAAACTCATTCCATGGGCAGATGCGACCGGATGCGGTACAAGCGGGCGGGCCCGACCCACCAGTGCCTTGGCGGCCGAGTTCACGAGCCCGCCGACGCCGACGGTGATCCCGACGAACACGGCCAGCCTGCGGACGCCGGCCGGTTCGAGCCGGCCGATTCCACGCGCGGGCCTACCCCGAACCGGGCTGGCCCGGCCCCACATCGCCAGCAGCGCGATCAGGGCAACCACCCGGAACGCGGACGGTTCGAACACCACGCCGAGGACACCGGACGCATCGACGACCCATCGGTGGGCGGCGGCGACGTGGTTGAGATTCTCGGTCAGGTCGACGTCTAGGAGGGACAGCGGCGACCACCGTGTCTTGACGGCCACGATGAGCATGACGAACAGCACCGCGCACGTCCCCGCGACCCGGCCGGAGCACGGGCGCGGAGACGGACTGTTGGACGTCGACCGTCGTGTCATCGTCGTTGGTCGATCTCGTCCTCGGGCCGTGTCAGCAGGCGGGGGCGGCGGACAGGGAGGTCGCGCTGAAGACGTAGGAGTCCGGGACCCAGCCGCTGGTTGACAACCGGTCCCAGTTGTCGTTGCCGGCGGACAGGGCAGCCGGGGGCGCGACGTAGGTCGAGTGGACCCAGCAGACCGTGCGGACGAGGTCCCCGTTCCGCAGGGTTGCGATCACCGGCGCGTTCACCCCGGCCGACGACCGAACCGACAGGCCATCGCTATCGCTATCGCTATCGGTGAGGACGGGGAACGGGCCGATGTCCGTCCTCGGCGCTCCCGTTCCCAGCCGCGGGTTGTTGATGTTACCGACGCAGGCGGGAACGACAGCGTCGAAGGTGCCAGTGTGCGTGTACGTGTCGTTGATCCACCCGGAGTTGGTGTAGTCCCACAGTCGCGATGTGGTGTTACGTGCGGTGATGGACTGGCCGAATACGGCACAGTAGAGGGTGATCGCACCACCATCCGTGACGCCGCCTAATCGACCGAAGATCGACGTGGACGGACCGCGCCAGGTGGAGACCGTGCCACCGGAGGCGTCGGCGATGACCGTCGAGCGGACACCCGCGCCCAACGGACTACCGGTCTCGGTGACCAGCGTGGGCGCCGAAGCCGTCCCCCGTGTCGGTGTGGACGCCGGCGAGCCTGGGGTGGTCGTGACCGAAGCGGCCGGCGGGCGGGTCGGGGACCTCCTGGTGCTGGAAGTCCCAGCTGGTGAGGCGGTTACAGCCCGTGGATCCGACAGTGAGGTGGCGCCGTCCGTCCGATCGGAGGTGAGCGCCAGTGCCAGTCCGGCGCCCGCCGCGAGCAGGGCCGCCGCGATCGCACTCGTGAGCACGAGCCGCCTGCGGCGCCCGCCTGGCTCACGTTGCGATCGGCCGGTCAACGGTCGCGGTGGCGGTGGCGGTGTGGGCCCCACCCATCCGGCACCGAGCAGGCGGCGGGTGGCTTCGTCGGCGCCGGCGACGCCGGTAACGTGCTGCCCGAGAAGAGCCGAAACGACTCCGACCGCGGTCGGTCGAACCGTGGGGTCCTTGCCCAGCGCGCGGCGTAGCAGCGGGGTGAGAGCCTCCGGCACGCCGGTCAGGTCCGGATCCTCGTTCAGGGAGCGGTAGGCGGTCCCGGTCGGGGTGTCGGCTGCGAATGCGTGGCGTCCGGTCGCGGCGAACACGACGCACATCGCCCAGGAGAAGATGTCGGCGGCTGGTCCGGCCCGCTCGCCGCGGAGCTGTTCGGGTGCCATCCAGGCGATGGTCCCGATGATGTGGCCGGTCCGGGTCTGGTCCGAGCTGTCGAGATCCC
>NZ_CAKKTK010000115.1:0-9944 GCF_920656135.1 Frankia sp. Cppng1_Ct_nod
TACCGTGCCGACCCCGACCGTGCCGACCCCGACCGTGCCGACCCCGACCGTGCCGACCCCGACCGTGCCGACCCCGACCGCGACCACGGTCGGGACCGCCAGGATGTCGAGCGTCGCGAAACGGACGAGGTCGCCCGCCCTGCCGGTCGCGCCGAGGTCGGCCAGCACGCGGCGCAGGCGACCGCCGAGCGCCGCGTCCAGGGATTCGCTGCCGCCGAGCGGGACGGGACCGTCCTCACCTGCCGCCACACCGATCACCAGCGCGTCGGTGTCGAGATCCAGCACGGATGAGGTCGTCACGGCAGTCGTGGTCATGCCGCGAGCCTACGGAAAACGCGGATCGGCGAGTTCTGGTCGGTGGCCCGCCGCAGAGCTCGGGGTTCCCGGATCGGGGTGGGGTTGGGTCCCCGCATCGTCGCGAAGCTGCTATGCGGGGTTAGCCTGCCGGCATGGGTGAGCTGTTGCGGTCTCCGCTGCACGACCGCCATGTGGCGCTCGGCGCGAAACTGGCCGATTTCGGTGGCTGGGAAATGCCGATCGAATACCCCGGCGGCGGTGTGCTGAGGGAACACGCGGCGGTCCGGTCCGCGGTCGGGATGTTCGACGTCAGCCATCTGGGCAAGGCCCGGGTACACGGTCCGGGCGCCGCCGCCTTCGTCAACGCCACCCTCACCGGCGACCTCGCCCGCATCGGGCCCGGTCAGGCGCAGTACACCCTGTGCTGCGAGGAGGAGACCGGTGGCGTGGTCGACGACCTCATCGCCTACCTGTTCTCCGACACCGACGTCTTCCTGGTTCCCAACGCGGCGAACACCGCCGAGGTCGTCCGCCGTCTCGCCGCGGCCGCGCCACCCGGTGTGGCCGTTGACAACCTGCACACGGCCTTCGGTGTGATCGCGGTGCAGGGGCCGCGGTCGGCCGAGCTGGTGGCGTCGCTGGGCCTGCCCGTCGACGGCGCCTACATGAGCTTCGTCCGGGCCGGCTGGACCGGTGCCGGCAACAGCGTCGGTGCCGACATCGTGGTGTGCCGCTCCGGATACACCGGTGAGCACGGGTTCGAGCTCGTGTCGCGCTGGGCGGACACCCCGGCGCTGTGGGACGCGCTCGCGGCGGCCGGCGCGTCGCTGGGGGTGCTGCCCTGCGGGCTCGGCGCCCGCGACACCCTGCGGACCGAGATGGGTTACCCGCTGCACGGCCAGGACCTCTCGCCCTCGATCACCCCGGTGCAGGCGCGGGCCGGCTGGGCGGTCGGCTGGGGCAAGCCACGGTTTTGGGGCCGGGACGCGCTGCTGGCCGAGCGGGCGTCCGGCCCGTCGCGGCTGTTGTGGGGCCTGCGCTCGACCGACCGCGCCATCCCGAGGCCGCACATGACGGTGTACGACCGGGACGGTTCCCCCGCGGGTGAGGTCACCAGCGGGACGTTCTCGCCGACGTTGCGCACCGGTATCGGGCTCGCCCTGCTCGACCGCGGGGTCGGCGAGGGGGACACCGTCCGGGTGGACGTGCGGGGACGTTCGTCGGCCATGACCGTGGTACGGCCGCCGTTCGTGACCGCCTCCCCGAAGTAGGTCAGGCCCCGAGACCGGAGTAGGTCAGGCCCACGCGAAGTCGGGTCAGCGGCCAGCACCGGCGACCATGATTTCCGGCGTGGTCGGGGTGTCCCGCTGCCTCCTGTACGCGGCCAGGCTGATCGCCCGTCTGTCAGCGTGAGCCGGGCATTGCGATCGGAGAGGCGCTAGATCAGGCCGAGGCGGTGCTTCACCCCGTAGGGGACGTTCAGGCTCATGAACACCAGCGTGACCGACGTCGCGACCTCGACGAGGGCGCCGAGCACATCCCCGGTGATACCGCCGAGGTAGCGGATCAGGTACCGCCGCAGCAGCCAGCCCGCGGCCGTCCCGGCCGCCACGGCGAGCACCGCGCGCACCGCGCGGCTGGTGTCGCCGCCGTCGATGTCGAGTCGTCCGGCGACGGCGGCGACCACGGCGACCCCGAGGACGGAGAGGACCGCGTGGCGTGGCCGCACGGAGCCGGCGACGAGGGCGCCGAGCCCGTCGGGGTGCGCGGCCGGCGCCCGCGAGGCACAGGCGAGTGTCGCCGCGAGCCGTCCGGTCATCGCCGCGACCACGATCGACACGGTGCCGCGGTGTTCGCTGATCGCCAGCGACAGCGCGGCTACCTGCACCAGCACCACGAACACCAGGGCCAGCGCGCCGAACGCGCCGATCCGCGAATCGCGCATCGCGGTCAGTGCGCGGTCCTGGCCGGCACCGAAACCGTCGGCGACATCGGCGAGCCCGTCCAGGTGCAGACCGCGGGTCAGCAACGCCAGGGTGGCGATCCCGATGACGGCCGGCAGCAGGTTCTGGGGTGTCGGGTCGGGCACCTTCGTGAAGAGCCGGAAGCCGAGCACGACAAGGGCGGTGATGACACCGAGAACGAGGCCGACCAGCGGCGCGAACGCCATGGCTCGCCCGATGGTCCGCCGGTCGAGGTCGCGGGGTCCGCGAACCGGCAGCACCGACAGCAGGGCGAAGATCGTCCGGGTCTCCGCCGTCACGTCGCGTCCGGGGTGGGGGTGTCGTCCGGGTCCGTGCCCGACCTGTCGCCGGCCTTGTCGCCGGCCTTGCCGTCCGCCTTGTCGCTGACCCCCGCCTGGTCGAAAGTGGCCATGTCGGCGAGGGTCGCCTGCGCGGCCACCAGCAGGTTGACCGCGAGCATCGCCCCGGTGCCCTCTCCGAGCCGCAGGCCCAGGTCAAGAAGGGGTTCGAGGCCGAGTGAGGCCAGGGTGAGGTGCTGCGCGGGTTCGGTCGAACGGGTACCGGCGATCCACCACGCCTTCGACCCCGGCGCGTACGCCTCGGCGGCCAGCGCCGCCGCGCAGACGACGACACCGTCGAGCACCACCGGGGTCCGGCGGACCGCCGCCTGGACGAGCAGGCCCGCGAGCGCGGCCAGGTCCGCGCCCCCGGCCACCCGCAGCAGCGCCAGCGGATCGTCGGCCCACGGCCGGCCACGGCGCATCGCGTCCCGGATCGCGGCGGTCTTGAGCATCCATCGGGAGTCGTCGATGCCGGTTCCGCGCCCGACGACCTCGATCGGTTCCCGGTCGAGCAGGGTGGCGACGACCGCCGCGGACGCGGTGGTGTTCCCGATGCCCATATCGCCGGGGATGAGCAGGTCGGCGCCCGCATCCACCTCCTCGTCTGCGACGGCACGGCCGACGTCGAACGCGCGGGAGACCTCGTCCGCGGTGAGGGCGTCCTCGACGTCGATCCGCCCGCTGCTCCGGCGGACCCGGTAACGCTCGGCGGGCGCCGTCCCGTCCACCCCGCCCGGCGCGCCCGGTTTGTCGGTGTCCACGCTCACGTCGACGACCCGTACGGACGCGCCGACCGTGCGGGCCAGGACGTTCACCGCGGCGCCGCCGGCGGCGAAGTTCGCCACCATCTGCGCGGTGACCTCCGGCGCGAACGCCGAGACACCCGTGCGCGCGATGCCGTGATCACCGGCGATCACGATCGCCCGGATGCGCCGGAAGGGTCGCGGCGGGCAGACCGCCTGGACACCGGCAAGCCAGATCGAGATCTCCTCGAGTCGTCCGAGAGCGCCCGGGGGCTTGGTCAGCGCTGCCTGCCGCTGCCGGGCTGCGGTCATCGCGTCGGTGTCGAGGGCCGGAACCGGCCCAGTGTCCTTGGTCTGCACAGCGTCTTTACTACCTGATGGGCCACCGGGCGCCCGGGATGGCCGGTAATCGTGAGGAAATCCGGTAGTTTGCCGGGTGTGCCGGGTCTGGAACGCAAGGTGTTTCTGAGCCACACCGCGGAGTTGACCTCGTTCCCACGGGACATGTCGTTCGTGGCGGCGGCCGAGCGTGCGGTCACCCGGGCCGGGGACCGGGCGATCGACATGGCGCACTTCGGTGCCCGCGATGACAAGCCGTCCGACTTCTGCGTCCAGCAGGCGAGCGAATGCCACGTCTACGTGGGGCTGGTCGGATTCCGGTACGGTTCGCCGGTCCCGGACTCACCCGAGGTCTCCTTCACCGAGCTTGAGTTCAACGCCGCGACGGCCGCGGGTCGTCCACGCCTGGTTTTCCTGCTCGACGACGACGCGGAGGTCCCGTTCCGCAAGTTCGTGGACTTCGCCTACGGCGACCGTCAGGACCGGTTCCGCGCCCGGCTGCGCGACAGCGGGATCATCACGGCGGGTTTCCGGACCGCGGCGGACCTGGAGACCGCCGTGCTGGACGCCCTGGTGAAGCTGCGGGAGAGTCAGCGGCTCGCTGCCGGTTTCGAGGACAACGGTCGGCGGACGCTCTCCCGGCCGGGTATGGCGCGCCGACCGTGGATGGTCCCCGACCGCCATGGCACGGTGGTCGCAAGACCGGTTCTTTCCACCAGGGTGCTCCGCCGGCTCCTGCGGACGGCGGGCAGGGCCGAGCGCCGGCCGCTGGTTCTCCACGGCGCGGGTGGGTTCGGCAAGACCACGCTCGCCGCGGAGGTCTGCCGCCGTGCCGAGATCGTCGAGCGGTTTCCCGGCGGGGTCCTGTGGGTCACTCTCGGCGAGTCGCTGGCGGGCGCGCAGCTCGCGGAAAAGATCAACGATCTGAGTGAGGCGCTGTCCGGCGTCCGGCCTGCGCTGTCCGACCCTGAACAGGCCGGCTTCCGGCTCGGTGAACTGCTCGGTGACGAGGACCGTCTGCTGGTCGTGGACGACGTGTGGCAGCGCGGCCAGCTTCGGCCCTTCCTGCAGGGAGGACCGGGGTGTGTGCGTCTGATCACCACCCGGTTGCGGGATCTGCCACCGGCCGCGGACGTCGTCGACGTCCCGGCCATGACCCGTGACGAGGCGTACGAGCTGCTGACGGTCGGTCTCGGGGCAAGGGTCCCGGTGGTCCACACCCGGCGGCTACTGGTCCTGACCGGTCGGTGGCCGGTCCTGCTCGCGCTGGTGAACCGTGCGCTGGTCCGGCATGTGCGTGACGGTGTCGCCCCCGACCGGGCGGCGGAGCGCGTGGCGCGGCGGCTGGAACGGCGCGGGCCGACCGCGCTGGACGTGAGCCGGCCGGAGGATCGGGCGCAGGCGGTCGAGGCCACCCTGTCCGCGAGTCTCGCCCTGCTCACCGGTGAACAGCTCGACCGTTACCTCGAGCTTGCGATCTTCCCGGAGGACGTTGACATCCCCCGGGCGACCCTGGAGATCCTCTGGGGTGCGACCGGGGACCTGGACGCCGACGAGGTCGACGACCTCTGTGAGGAGTTCGCGGACCTGTCCCTGGTGCTGGCCTACCGTCACGGCCCCCAGTCGTTGCTCATGCAGGACGTGCTGCGTTCCTACCTGCGCTCCCGGGTCGGCGGGGAACGCCTGCGGGAACTCAACGGGATTCTCCTGGACGCCGTGCGGGCGCGGCTCGCGTCGTCCGGGTTCGCGTCGTCCGGGTTCGCGTCGTCCGGGCTCGCGGACGACGGGCCGCCGCCGTGGTGGAATCTCCCCGAAACCGTCCCCTACCTCTGGGCGCATCTCGTCTACCACCTGGCCGAGGCCGGCCGGGTGGATGATCTGCGCGCGCTCATGCGTGATCTGCGCTGGACGCTCGCGAAGCTCGCCCGTCCGGCGCTCGGCCCGGTGTCCGCCGAAGCCGATCTCGCCCATGCCGAGCGGGTGGTCACCGACGACCCGGCCCTGCCGGCGCTGCGGCGCGCGCTCGTGCAGGCAGTGCACCTGCTCGGCCCGGTCGAACCCGAGGGTTCGCTGGCCGCGATCCTGCTCAGCAGGCTGGACGGCATCGAGGTGCTGGCCCCGGTGTGCGAGGCTCTCGCCGCGACAGCGCTGGGCCCACGCCTGGTCAACCGCTGGCGCCGTCCGGACCAGCCGGACCCGGCGCTGCGCCGGGTGCTGCCCGGCCACCAGCGCTGGGTGCGGACGATCGCCATCGCCCGAGACGGGTCGTGGCTCGCCTCGGCCGGAGACGATGCCACGATCCGGATCTGGGACACGACCCTCGGTGCATCGCGGCGCATCCTGACCGGGCATACCGGGACGGTCCACGCTGTCGCGATCTCGCCTGATGACCGCTGGTTGGTGTCGGCCGGTGCGGACGCGGTGGTGCGGATCTGGGATGTCGCGACCGGTGCTGTCCGACGTGAACTGACCGGCCACGACGGGGCGGTGTTCGGCTGCGCGGTTGCGCCGGACGGCTCATGGCTGGTCTCGGCGGGCGCCGACGGGAGCGTCCGGGTCTGGGATCCGGACGCGGGTCGCGGTTCCTCCCGGTTCGTTCTCGCCGGCCATCGCGGTGCGGCCCGGGTCTGTGTGATGACTCCGGACGGCCGGTCGCTCGTCTCCTCCGGTGACGACGCCGAGATCCGGATGTGGGACGCCCGTACCGGTGAGGCTGGACGAGTGATCCACACCGGGGCCGGGTCGGTGCTCGCCTGCGCGGTCGCCCCGGACGGCTCATGGCTGGTCTCGGCGGGCTCGGACGCGAACGTGCGGATCTGGGATATGGCCACCGGCGGGCAGCGGGCGGTGTTGGACGGGGGCGGCCTCGTCCGGGCCTGCGCGGTCGATCCGGACGGGTCCTGGCTCGCCGCCGCCGGCTGGGACGGCACGGTGCGGATCTGGGATGTCCGCACCTGCCGACTGCTGGCCGCGTTCGCCGGCCCGTCGGGTGGTTCCGCGGCGTGCACGGTCGCCGCCGACGGGTTGTGGCTCGCCTCGGGTGGGCGTTACGGCGTCGTGCGGATCTGGGACGTCCCGCCGGAGGTGCTGGCAGCGGCCGACGAGGTCTGGCCCGCGGGCCGTGACAGCCGGGTCGGTGAGTCGGCGGGCGTCGGCGGGCTGCGGAGCGAACCGGCCCGTGCCTGCGCGGTGAGTCCGGACGGCTCGCGGATCGTGTCCGTGACCGACGACGGGACCGTCTGCGGCTGGGACACCGCTTCCGGTACGTCGCTGTTCACCCTGGCGGGGGAGACGGCCCCGCCACGGGCCGCGTGTGCGGTCGCGCCGGACGGGTCGTGGTTCGCCGTCCCGCTTTCGGCCGGCGTCGCCTGCCTGCGAGACGCCGGCACCGGGACGGTCACGGCGCGGCTGTCGGTCCCGGGCGTGGCGCTGACCTCGTGGGCGGTGGCTCCGGACGGTTCCTGGCTGGTCGTGGCATGCGACGACGGCTCGCTGCGGTTCTGGGACGTTGCCGACGCGACCTGGACGGGCAGCCTCACCGGACATCGGAAGTCGGTGTCCGGGTGTGCGGTGAGCCCGGATGGAACATGGGTGGTGTCGGTCGGTGACGACGCGTCGGTGCGCGTCTGGGACGTCGCGACCCGCACCTTGCGGTTCGCCGCGGAAGGCCACGACGACATGGTGATCGGATGCGGGATCGCCTCGGACGGCACGTGGTTCGCCTCCGCCGGGTCGGACCGGACCGTGCGGGTGTGGGACGCGGTGACCGGGGCGCAACGTGCGGTCCTGCACGGTCACGTCGGCGCGGCGCGGTCCTGCGCGGTGAGCCCCGACGGGCGTTGGCTCGCCTCGGACTGCGGGAACACGGTGCGCGTCTGGGATGTGGCAACCTGGCACTGCGTCGCGGTGGCCCGGGTCGACGGTGCGGCCCGGGCCTGTTGCTGGCTGCCGGACTCGCGGGGACTGGTCGTCGCCGGCGCCGGTGGCCTCTACCTGTTCGAACTCGTCGGGACGGAGGATCTCATTGCCTGGAGCCGTCCCACGCGGACGTGAGCTCGACCAGGTCGGACCAGTCGGCGCCGTGGCGGGCGGCCTGCGCCGCGAGGTGGGCCACCTCCGCGCCAACCCATGCGGCCGGACGGCCGGCCGAGGCGGCCACCGCGTTGGTGACGTGCTGTTCGGCCTCCTCGACGTCCACGCGGGTGCGGGAAAGAGCGGCGTCCGCGGCGACGATGTGCACCAGGGGCGTCAACCCGCCGCTTGTGGCGCTGTCACCGACCCGTTCGCGGGCCTCCGACAGGAACGGCGCGGCGGCGTAGGTCTGGCGGGCCAGGACGAGGACGCTGGCCGCCATGGTCGCGAACAGCGTGGGATGGTAGCTGTCCAGGGAGTATGCGGGCGTGCCGTGCGCGTCGGTCGGTAGGCGGTCCATGAGTTCCTGTGCCCGGCCGACCGTGGAGACCGTGCCCACGGTGTCGCCGAGTCGCGCCCGCGCGGACGCTTCGCCGAGGGCCAGCATCACCGCCACGGGTGAGCTACCGGCGTACCGCTGTCCCTCCCGGGCGAGATCGAGCGCGGTCTGCCACCGTTCGAGAGCCCGTGCCGCCATCGCGCGGACGGCATGGGCGTGTGCGATCGTCGGCCAGTCCCCGATCAGCTCGGCGACCGCTTCCGCGTGGGTGAGCGCGCGGATTCCGCTGGCCGTGTCGCCCGCGTCGATGAGCGCGTTGCCTTCCAGGACGAGGATGCGGGAGTGCAGCGCCTGCCAGTCGCGCCCGGCGTGGAGATTCTTCCCCCAGCGCGTCATGGCACCGATGTGCCGGCTGAGATTCCATGCCTGCAACGCCGTCTGCGCCGGCGGGGTCGACCCGTATCCGGTGACCAGGGCCTGCATGGCACTGCCGAGCCTGGCCAGGTTGTCATCCGCGATGTGGCCGGTGCGATGGCTCATGATCCGACCTGTCCGGGTTGATCCGGAGGTGGCCATGACAGCGGCAGCGGTAAGACCGCCGGCGGTCGTGAACCTTCGACGATCAATGCCCATGGGGGACTCCAGATGTTTATCCCCCGCCTGGGGTAAGTGTCCGGCGGCTTTGCATTCGTGTCGATGGTTCCGGTTCCCCCGTGGATGTCCGGTCTGCGACGGTCCGACCCCGAGGATGCGCGAAAAACCATGATCGCTTCTCCTCCGGTGGGCAGCTCGTCGGCGGGTCGCCGCTGGTTGAGAATTATCGGCCCCATACCTGTGACGTCGTTCGGCCCACCCGGTGTGGTTGCCGCGACCGAACCCGCGGTTGCACTGCGCAGGCCCTAGGGCGACTGGTCGATGCCCGGATGCGGAAAGGCCTCGGGTTCAGCGGGGTTCACCGGCCTCCGTAGGTAGGAACCGTTGTTATGACGATGGTTTCCACCTACGGCCGGCTGTCGCCGTGACGACCGCCTGTCAGCGCAGGCGGGTGGGAATGCCGACGACGACGTGCCAGACTTCGTCGGACTCGGCCGCGATCGCCGCGTTGACATGGCCGAGGGCGTCACGGAAGCGGCGTCCGACCGCGGTCGTGGGCACGATCCCGGAGCCGACCTCGTTCGTGACCGCGACCACATGGCGGCGGGTGTCCCGCCACGCTGCCGCGAGCTCCTCCAGGCGGGCGGGCCAGTCCCCGAGGTCGGCGGTCAGCCACAGGGTGAGGCAGTCGATCAGCAGCGGCGGGCCGTCCGTACGCAGCAGCGGCACCAGGTCGGCGGTCTCCACGGTCCTCCAGTGGGACGGGCGGCGAACCGAGTGGGCGGCCACGCGGGCCGCCCACTCGGCGTCACCCGGTATCACCGGCCCGGCCGTGGCCACGTACATCACGTCCGGCCAGGCGGCCAGACGTCGCTCGGCCTCCGCGGACTTGCCGGATCTCGTGCCCCCGGTGACGAGAACGCGGTAGGGCCGCGGCGGGCGCGAGGAAATCGGTGTTCCGCGGAACACCGCGGCGGCAGGTGTGACGTCCAGCACGGTGCCGTCGGGATGGATCTCCGCTCCCATCGGCGCCAACCGCCGGCCGAGTTCCCCACCGGGCGGGTTGCGGTGGCTCAGATGGACGGCGATGACCCTGGTCGTGTCGATCACTGCGTCGCGTCGCCGCAGTTGCGCGAGCACGTCCGCGAACCCCGCCAGGTCGAGGTGTTCGCCGAACCCCGGGCGGTCGCCGTTGTTCTCCTCCATCAGCACCACGTCGAAGGCGCGGCCGGTGAGCGCGTCCAGGGTCCGCGGC
>NZ_CAKKTK010000116.1:0-9776 GCF_920656135.1 Frankia sp. Cppng1_Ct_nod
TAGCATAGCAAAAGGCGATGAACAGAGGTGCCGACGCCGCTGGCAGCAACCTGAAGGTATTGAGGCTCTTCGCAGTTGGCTTGCGGGTGTAGTCGGGTGATTACGTGGCCTGCTGGTCGCTGGTGACGCCGGGTAGCCAGCTGGGACGGGCTGCGCGGGAGGCGATGTAGCGGGCGCGTAGTTGCTGGTTGGTGACGTTGCGGAACCCGAAGGCGCCGCGGTAGACGAGTTTGGTGATCCGGTTGATGCCCTCGGCGGCGGCGTTCGTGAGGCCGGTGAGCACGCCGTTGGTGATCTCGGTCAGCCAGGTGTCGGTCGTCTCGGCGAGGGTGACCAGTTCAGGGAGATCGCGCCCGAAGGTCGCGACGTAGTCGCCGAACCGGAACAGGGCGCGGGCGATGTCGGTGCGGCAGGTCGCCCGGCCGGTGCGGGACGGGGCGAGCGCGAGCAGGTCGAGGAGCAGGTTCTTCGCCGTCCAGGCGATCCGGATCTCGTTCGCGGCCTGGCCGTCGATCAGTTCGAGCCCGCCGAGCGTCTCGAGGATCTTCCGGCGGCCCCGGCGGGAGAGCGTGCGCGGTCCCCACTTCAGCAGGTTCTTGACCGCGTATTCGGGGTCGGCCGCGCCGGCCGCGCCGGCCGCGCAGCCGGTGGGTGTTGCGCCGCCGCACGTCGTCGACCATCTTGTTCGCGAGCTGCGCGACGTGGAACAGGTCGGCGCAGACCAGGGCATGCGGGAGGGCCTCGCGGGCCACGGCCCGGTAGACGGGCGAGAGGTCCATCGTGACCACCTCGATCCCGGCACGGACCTGTTCGGGCAGGGCGAGGATCCAGGCGACGGCCGGGGCCTTGCGCCGGCCCTCGACCAGGCCGAGCAGGCCGTGCCCGCCGGCCGTGTCGATGAACACCGTCTGCCAGCAGTCGGTGTCGGCGACCCAGGCGCCGCTGGCCGGGTCCTTGTGGAAGCGGCGGGCACCGCGCCGCTGGTCGTCGATCCCGAGGACCCGGACCAGCGGCATCGGGCCGAGCACCGCGCGCAACGTGCGCACCAGCTCCGGGTCGACCACCACCGGCTCGACGGCCTCGGTCGTGTCCGGGCCGCCGGTGTCCGGGCCGCCGGTCAGCGTGGCCTCGTCGGTGAGCTCGTCGTCGCCGGCCAGCGCCTCGGTCACCACGGCCGGGTCGGCCGCGACGATCCCGGCCCGCCCGGCGAGGCGGGTGAAGCCGCCGTGCGCGGTGTGCCAGGCGACCCCGGCCCAGCCGGCGGCCGTGTCGACCGCGACGAGCCCGTCACCGACGAGGTGGCCGACCAGGTCGAGGGCACCCAGCGAGACCCGCCCACCGCGCGCCGCCAGCGCAACGTCCTCGAGGAACCGGCCCTGCCCGCAGCCGGCGTCGCAGGCCATCACGCGCTTGTGCCAGGTCACCCGCATCGGCGCCAACGCCAGGTGGCGCACCGTGTGCCCGACCCGCGTCCACACCCGCGACGCCACGGCCTGGCACCGCGGGTGGCACACCACGGTCCCCGGCGCGGCGACCACATGCACCGAGACCGACCCGTCCGCCTCCCGCTCGACCAGCTCGACCTCGAAACCGTCGAGCCCCAGCAGCCCGGCCACCGCACACCCCGTACCCTGCAAGACGCACCCGTTCTTTGGCGATCACGGACCTTCAACAAGTCGCGATCTTTCCAGAGGGCGGGTGCGTTCCTTTCCCGGACGCCACGCCGGTCACACACCGTCACAACACCGTCGATACCCGGCGTCATCCTTCAAACACGGCCGCAGGCCAACTACGAAGAGCCCTTTTTCGCCTTCGTCACCCAGTTCCCCAAGGTTGATTCATTGATACCCAGACTCTTCGCGATCTCGGCTAACGACCGGTCGGAGTCGAGCGCCAATTTTACCGCCTCGTCTTTGTACTCCTGCGTGTACTTCCGGGGAGTCGACCCCATGACGGCCCTTCCTTTCAGACAGTGACCTTCAGGTCTGCTGTCCACGGAAACGGGATCGCTTCACTGCGGTTCGACGACGACGGTGGGGTGACGCGGCCGGCGGCCGTGGTGAACCGGTGGCTGCGGGAGCTGCGGGAGCTGCCATCGAGTGGGGCGCCGGCGAGCGTGACGTGGGCGGCCTACGCGCGGGTGCTGCGGGACTGGATCGAGTTCCTGTCCGGCCTCGGTGTCGGCCTGTTCGACGGCGGGGAGGCGTTGAAGTAGGCGCTGGGGGCGTATGCGGTCCACCGGGCGGACGGGCCGGTGGCGGCACGGTTCGCGGCGACTACGCTGAGTTCGCGGAGATGTTCGTGCGTGTGCTGGCGGGGCTGCGGCCCGACGGGCAACCGGACGAGGGGTATCGGGGCCGGGGGTTGGAACGCAACGCCGCGGTCGGGGCTCTCCGGTCAGATCTTCACGGGGGGCGCCCAGGTCGAGACTGTTCAGGTGAGGTGTTGGCTGTGGGACTAGGATGCTTGCATGGCTACCATTCATGTTCGCGAGGTCTCCGAGGAGACCGTCACCGTCCTGAAGGTGCGGGCTGTCCGAGCCGGGCAGTCTCTACAAGCCTATGTCCGTCATCTGCTGGAGGGGGAGGCGGTCATGCTGACCGCTGAGGAGGCCGCCGAGCAGGCGCGTTCCATCGCGGCTCGGGGCGCGGTGACCGTCGCCGACGTGGTGGACGCCGTCGCCGAGATGCGCGATTCCCACGCGTGATTGTTCTGGACACCTCCGCCCTGGTCGAGTTCCTGGTTGGTTCGGACCCTGTTGCGGAGAAGGTGCGTGCGCTCGCTTTCGGTGAGCGGCTGGCCGCACCGCACGCCGTCGATCTCGAATGCGCCTCGACGTTGCGAGGCCTGGTACGCGGGGGAAAGCTGCCTGCGGACGAAGGGGCACGTGCCCTGGATCTGCTCGGTCGCATGCCGCTGAGGCGTTTCGACCATGTGCCGCTGCTCTCGCGGATCTGGGCGCTTCGGCACAACATGTGGCCGTATGACGCTGCGTACGTCGCGCTGGCGGAGGTGTTGGGCGCCGAGCTGGTGACGGTGGACCGAAAGTTCGCCGGTACGCCCGGTCTGATGTGTCCCGTCCGCAACCTTCGAAGCGAACAGTAGAGCTCCGGACACCTCCGTGGCCTTCCATCAGGTCTGCGGAAAGTTGCTGGTGGCTCATTGTTGGGGGAGGGGAAGCTCGGTGGCGAGGACGAGGGGCCGTGGGGTAATGGTTCGAGTCCCCCCTCGGACACAGACACTACGCACACCGATGATCTCGGCATGGCTTCCGCCATGATCGTTTCTGTTTTGTGGTCGTAGGTCAACTTCAGGCCGAGTTCGTGGTAGACCTCGGCCTTGTCGGCCGGATCTGCCTTGTGCGGGATTGCGAGGAGTCCGCCGAGGCCATCGACGAGATCTCTGATCTGTTGCCGGGTGAGCCGGGTCTGTGGCGGGGTTGCTGTGCCTCGGCGGCCGATCGCCGCGACGGCGGTGGCGCGTTCGGCTTGGACTTCAGCGATCCAGTTCGTGACGATGGCGGGGTCGGCGCCGGCTTCGAGGGCGGCGCGGTGACGGGCGAGTTTGCGGTCGCAGTCTGCGATGGCCTGCCGTAGGGGGTCGCTCGGGGGAGTGGTGTCGGGTTGGGTGTGGTTGAGGGCGGTCAGGGTGGCCTCGATGTGGCTGGGGGCGAAGGCAGCGGCGAGCCAGGCGTCGAGGGCGGGGGTGATGGTGTCTTCGCGGACGTAGACGGCCAAAGGATGGTCGATGCGGTTGGCCACGGCGTATTCCTGCGGGTAGCGGCAGCGGTAGTGCGCATGCCCGTGGTTCCAGTTGCCCTGCATCCGCCGTCCGCACTGCTCGTGGAACTGAAGCGATCCCGTTTCCGTGGACAGCAGACCTGAAGGTCACTGTCTGAAAGGAAGGGTCGTCATGGGGTGGGAGGACGAATGAGTTGTCCGGTATATCTCTATGTCGGCGGGCAGGGACGCTGCGTTGAGGAGTTTTCGTAGGTCTCCGTACTGAAGGGTGAACCTGGGACATGGCTGGTACATGACTGGGGATAGGCACAGTCATTGCATAGGGCCGCACAGGCCGAAGAATCTTTGGGTTTTCTCGTGGTCACGCATCCGTTCCATCCGCTGGTGGGCCAGCGGATGGAGATTCTGTTCACGAAACGACGGGCGGGAGCAGTGGTCTTCGTCTGTGCGGATGGTGCCTCGCGGAGTGTGACCCTGCCGCGGGAGTGGACCGACCGCGGCCCGGAACCGTTCGGGCACCGATTGTCGGTCGAGGGGTTGACCGCTGCCCGGGCGCTGGTGGATGCGCTGGCGCGCCAGCGCGCGGGTACGGGGGACCGTTCCCGAGCCGGACGACTGCCAGGCGCTGTTCTCCGCCGTCGTCGTGATGATGGAGCAGGGCATGTGGCTTCCCGACTGAAGCCGGTCCATCGGCGTTGCCTGCCGCATCGTCTGTCAGCAAGTGCAGGCCTGTTGTCCTGCTTCGTGTTCGGCTGTGTTGTCGAGGTGGACAGGGCCTGGCGTCTTGCGCTTGGCGGTGGATGGTGTGACGGCGGCTGGCAGGCTTGCGGTCCGTCCGCCAGGTATCTGGCTGGTGGATCACGCAGTTCGGAGGTAACGGTGGGCTTGTTAGATCGTATGGGGGCGGCTGCGCAGCCAGACCCGGAGGTGGACAGGCGGGCGGCGCGGCGGGGGTCGGTGGATCCGGCTGCCGGGCCGATGCTTCTTGACTGTGCACAGCGACGCTACGACTGGGCCGAGGAGGAGTACGACCGTAGCCCCGAGACGAAAGCGGGCCTCGAGGCGATGTTCGCCGAGGCGCTGGAGTACGCCACCTACGGCATCACCGTCGACGGTCTCTCATGCTGACCGAACGCATCCCGCTGAGCGTGCGGGGGGACTACCTGGGTCGGCTGCTGTCTGTCGCGGACGGCCGGGACCGGTGGGGCGGCATGCCCCCGGCAGACGGCGCGCGGTACCGGGCCGAGCTTCCCGCCCTGCTGGCACGGCTCGGTGATCGGGAGAGTCTTGGTTGGTTCCTGAGCGAGACCGGGCTCGAAGAGGAACGCGACGGTTCGCATGCACTCGCGCTGCAGACCCTGCGTGATGCGGTGCGTACGGGTTACCCGTCGGTCAAGGCAGTCGACCGGCTCAGTGTGCGACTCGTCAAGGACGGCGAGTGGGACGAGGCCGCCCACGTTCTGACCCTGGCGCTCGGCATGCCGATCCCGTTGGATTCGATGCGGGAGAAGCTGGCCAAGCGGCTCACTCGTTGCCGAAAGCAGCTCGCGCCCCGCCAGATATCGGCGACGGACGGCCCCGAACCGGAGCCCGAGATCGACACGACGGTCGTCGACAGCGAGGACCTGGCGCAGCTCATTCCGCAGCTCACGGTGAGGTCCCTGATCGCCGGGCAGAACACGCCGCTAGCCGGCGGCCGATGGAACATCGCCGTCGGCTGGCGCGATCCCGCCGGGAAGTTCGACGTTGACGCTTCTGTGCTGCTTCTCGCAGACTCCGGGAAGATCCGCTCTGAGGCTGACTTCGTCTTCTACAACCAGCGTGCGACTCCGGACCGTACCGTCGTTCATCACGGTGAGCAGACGATCGGCCTCAGCGACGAGGTCCACGAACAGCTGACCATCGACCTTGCGGCGCTGCCGCTGACGGTCGTCCGGATCGTCATTGCTGCGAGTATCGATCAGTCGGACTTCAGCGGAGTCGATGGACTGCATCTGCGTGCTGACCGCTCGGACGTCAGCCCTGATGCAGGCGGGCAGCCGAACCTGGCTGCACCCGTCAGGTTCGCGCTCCCTCGTCTCGGGGTGGAACGTGCTGTGCTGCTCGCCGAGTTGTATCGGCGCGATGGAGGATGGCGCCTTCGCTCTATCGGTCAGGGCTACGCGGATGGGCTTGCCGGCATCGCCCGCGACTTCGGCGTCCACGTATAGCGCTGCCACCGACCCACTGTCCGGGAACCTAAACGACGACGTCAGTTCGCCGGGACCGGAACCGGCGGCCGGACCGCACGAACACCTGTCATTCGACCATTCCGATGGAACCTGCCGAGACCGAGGACTCGGCAGGCATACCAGATTCTCGTGCCTATGCGCTCCCAAGATAATCAACAATGTTGACGTACCTCCACCGCCCATTTTGATCATGAAAATCTCTAACGACTTGGTTCGCGATAGCGGTGATGGTCGGGGTGTGAGGTGAGGGGCCGCACGGGTTGAGTGGGTTATGACGCCTTCCTCGGCCCGTGCGGCCCTGTCTCATCCTGCGTGCTGCGGCCTGTCCCGTGCACGTCTCGGGGATCTGATCGAGGAGTTAGCCGGGCCGTGGACTGCCCGCGGTGAGTCCGAGCTACGCGAACGCCGCGGTGGCGACCGCCGGCGCGCGCCCGGTGCCGGCCCCCACCACACGCTGGTGTTCCTCGATCGGCTGCTGGTCACCCTGGTTGTGCTGCGTTTCCAGCTGCCTCATGCCGTGCTCGCGCAGTTCTACGGGGTCCACCGGGTCACCGTCACCCGGGCGGTGGGTGAGGTCCGCCCGCTGCTGGCCTCCCGGGGCTTCGCGGTCCCCGGCCATCTCGGGGTGCGGCTGCGCACGCTGGCGGACGTGTTCGCCTACGCCCACACCGAAGGGATCGCCCTGCGGATCGATGGCACCGAGGTACAGGTCCGCCGCCCGGCCGCCGCCCGGCCGCCGCCCGGCCCGGTCGGCGGGCGTTCGTGTCCGGTAAGAAGAGACAGAACACCGCGAAGACGACCAGTATCAGCGACGGGCAGGGCCGACTGCTGTGGTCCGGGGCGGATCGGCCCGGGCGGATGCACGACCAGACCGCGATGCGCAGCGAAGGCATCGCCGAGCAGTTCCGCCTGCACCCGCAGGTGCAGGCTGAGGTTGATGAGGGCTACCGGGGCCTGGCAGGCGAGTTCCCCGATAGGTCAGCGCCCCGCCACTCAAACCCGCGCACAACACGTCGCTCGGGGACCGGCATGCCTTCGCCCAGACCCGCCGACGGCAGTCGGCCCGGCGGATCTGTGTGGAGCACGCCATCGGCGAGCAGAAACAGTGGCGGCCGTTGCAGCGCTATCTCGGCCGCCGCGAGTACTACCCCGAGACACACGCCGCTATCGCGGGCCTGGTCTCCGACCGGGCGGCCCGCCGGTCAACCCGACGCCGGGCAAGTACCGACCTCGTCCTCGCCCGACAGACCACCTACTGATCATCCATTGGTCGGCCCGCCAGGCCGACACGTCCCGACCTCAATCGTGAACCAGGTCGTTAGAACTTGCCGAGCATTTCGCCGGGTTCGACGACCCGGTGGCACAGGTGCTGTTGCCGATGGCGGTGAACCTTACCGTGGGTCTGGGTGACGAGCGACGGCGTGCCCTGGCGTCGCACAAGAAGGCGCTACGTCGCTACGACTCGATCGCGCGCAGGTGAGGCACGTCCGGAGCGCGGCCGTCGGTCACGACCTGGTCACACAGGCCACCGAGGAATCCGCTTCCGTCCTCGACGTCACCGGGTTGAACTACGGCGATTCTCGCTACGCCCTGGATCGCGAGCTGTTTCCCAACCGCATCCTCGTCGGCTCCGAGACGTTCGCGACGCGCATCGACGTGCGGTGGCAAGCGGTCACTGAGCACTATTCCGACGCCGACGAGGTCGAGTTGCTGGTGAACGGCCGCTCGGCCGGCCGGTCGCCGGTGGGAAAGGAGAAGGCCTTTCTGGCGCGCTTCGAGACTCGCTACCAACCCGGTGAACTGGAGGCCGCGCGTGCCGCCGACCTCGGCGAGTTCGCGCGCAGGCACGACGCCGAGTGCCTGGTCGGCAACCTCTACCGGGCATATCGTGAGATGTCCGAGGACCACGCGCGTACACCGATGGACCACGACGCGATGTGGCGGGACACGATGGCCTGTCTGAGCCGGCCACTGCGTAGCCGCGCCTGACGTTTCTTCTCCGGGCTCTGCCAGGCGGCGGTCCTCCTGGGCTCGGCGGCCGTGGTCCGCGTCCAAGCGTCCTGTCGGCGTCTGACCCCGGCGCCGGCAGGATCCAGACGCGTGTCGGCGTTCAGGGGAGGCGGCCCGAAAGACTCGGGGACGGCGCCTCCGGTCGGAGCGGACGACCTCGCCCGCCCTGGAGCTCGAGCTGTGTCCTCTTCGCGTAGGTGACCTCATGCGCGGCCTGAAGCAGCGGTTCGGTGCCCGCGACTTCAGGTCGCGGGCACCGGGCCGCCTCGTCGCGCGGTGGGCGTACGGCTAACCGGCGACGAGCTGGTTCAGCATCGACAGTTCCAGGTGACCGACGCCGTCCACACCGTCGAGACGGACACGTGACGGCGACATCGTGCAGCTGTACAGGTCGTCGTCACGGGAGATGCCCCGTGGTAGAGGTCGTTCGGCGGCACGATCGACATCGCGGTGCTGGTGATCGGCGCCCCTTCGATGAGCAGGTCGCGCCCGTCGTGCCTGCGCAGGACGATCTCGAAGTCGTCGGGTACGTCCCGCGGGGCGAAGCGTGGGACCGTCAGCGCCTCCGCGTCGCGCGGTCGACTACTTGCCGTCCGCCGCGTCCGGCATATACGATTACGATCGTAAGGTAAACGATCATAATCTAAAGAGACCGGGAGTCCACGATGGCGACAACCCGGCCGGTAGCGCTCGTCACGGGCGCGTCCTCCGGCATCGGCAAGGCAGCCTCACTCGCGCTCGCCCAGGCGGGCTTCGAGGTGACCGGAACGAGCCGGCACACGCGCGGCCTGTCCCCTCAAGACGGCGTGACGTTCCTCGACCTCGACGTGACCAGCGACGAGTCGGTCACCGCCGCGGTCAAGCAGGTGATCGACCGCTTCGGGCGGATCGACGTCCTGGTCAACAACGCCGGCATCGGGTCGGCAGGTGCCGCCGAGGAATTCTCCCTTGCGCAGGACCAGAAGGTGTTCGACGTCAACGTCTTCGGCGTCATCCGGATGATGAGGGCCGTCCTACCGCACATGCGGGCACAGGGCAACGGGCGGATCCTCAACGTCTCGTCCGTAGCGGGCTTCGCCCCGCAGCCCCACATGGCCGTCTATGTCGCGTCCAAGCACGCAGTCGAGGGCTACTCCGAGTCCGTGGACCACGAGGTCCGCGAGCACGGCGTGCGGGTGCTGCTTGTCGAGCCCGCCCCCACCAGCACCCCGTTCGAGGGGAGCGTGGTGCGGGGCGACACCCCCCTGCCGGCCTACGCCCAGCAAGGGCGCATCTTCGAGGAGGTGCTGGCGGAGGGGCTGAAGGGCGGCGACGAGCCCGCCATGGTTGCCAAGGCGATCGTCGCGGCGGCCACCGACCCGAAGCCGAAGCTGCGCTACCCCGCCGGCCCGACCGCCGCACGCATCCGGATGCTGCGCCGCGTCGCCCCCGCCCGGGTCTTCGACAAGCAGATCCGCAAGCTCAACCGGCTTCCCGGCTGACGTCGCCATCGGCACACCGGCCTGACTGCGCGAGAAGCGGGCGCAGCGCTGACCTGAGAAGGAGCGTCACCATGGGAGTAAGCCCAGAGGCACAGCAGTTCGCGCAGTTTCTTGAAAGCGTGAGCGTGAAGTCGTCGACACCGGGCCTGGACCTGGCCATCGTGCGCGACATCGTCGAGACGCACCATCGGGCGTCAACCGAGCCCGAAGGCGTCACCTACGCCGAAGTGGACGCCGGCGGCGTCCCCGCCCTCTGGGCCATCCCCGAGGACGCCGACCCCGATCGAGCGCTGCTCCACTTCCACTTCGGCGGG
>NZ_CAKKTK010000117.1:0-4671 GCF_920656135.1 Frankia sp. Cppng1_Ct_nod
GATCCGAGCGACTGACCCACCGCTGCTCAATGTCGTTCTCAACGAGTCGATCTTGCATCGTCCCATGGGCGGCCCGAAGGCGCTCGCACAGCAACTCGAACGGATCGCAGACGTAAACCGGCTGCCTAATGTCACGATCAAAATAATGCCGTTCAGTACCGGCCTACACGCGGGTGTCACGTCAGGACCGTTCGTCGTCCTTCGGTTTCCCGAGAACGGAACCGGGCGAACGGGAGAACCGCCAACAGTTTATGTGGAGGGACTTACTGGAGCATTGTATCTAGAAAAAGATCGCGAAGTGGCGCAATACGAAGCTTCGTTCAGCGCGATGTGGGAATCTGCGGCAGACCGGGACACGAGCACAAAGATGCTCATTGACCGAGCTAGGAGGCTCAAACTATGAACAGCAGTTACGATCTGTCCGGCGCAGTGTGGCGCAAGAGCAGCTACAGCAACGCCAAAGGTGAATGTGTCGAGGTGGCATTCCTTGACAGTGGCCTTATCGCACTACGGGACAGTAAGGGCAATGGAGTCGGTCCCGTACTGGTCTTCACCGGTGCGGAATGGTCGGCCTTCGTCCACGGTGTGACAGACGGAGAGTTCACCGCCTGACAGCCGATTACGAAACCGGAATACGCCAAGAAAGCGCCACGGCACGTCTTCACTATATTTTTCCCGTGGCGCCCTAAGCAGGCGACCGGACGGGCAGAAAGTCCGACCGAGCTACGAGAAGGATAGGATCCTACTTTGTCGAAAGTCCGCCCGAAACTGGATCTCAGGTCCGGGTCCTACGACGATGTCTTGGAACGTGTCGAGCGGTCACTAAACGTCCACCTCGATCGAACCATGATGGTCCGCAAGCGGCGCACGATCAGCGTTGCCAGCGATAAAGATACCTGGGTCCGTGTCGAGGTTCGATCCCCAGAGAAGATAACCGGCCAGGGATGGAACGGAACAGAGACCTCGTCGATGCTTCATGGAGTGGCTCGACCCGAATGGAGGCAAAGCGTCTCCTGGAACGATTCAGATCAGGATCGAATGTGGAGAGCCGACGAGACAGATTTCGTCTCGGACCACCCGGTCAAACCCGGTGGCATCCTCACCACCTATCCTGATCTTTCTGAGAAGTGGTGGGCGACGCTGAGATCTTCGCTAACCGCGCTTTCCAAAAATTCAACCACTCGGCGCGCCACTCCTCACACCGAGAAAATAACACAAGCACGGATAGACTTGACAATCAGCCGAGTTTTTGGCGGCAAGATCGACACAGTGGTCGAGCAGTGGTCGGCCTCGCACGCCGACCTAAATTGGGCGAACCTCACAGCGCCAGAATGTATTTTGCTTGACTGGGAAGACTGGGGAATGGCACCTAGTGGTTTGGACCCAGCGAACCTATGGGTCAACAGCCTGGCGATTCCTGATCTGGCCAACCGCGTCCACCAAGAGTACAGAGAGGAACTAGAAAGCAAGACCGGAAAGATCATGACTCTGTTTCTGTGTGCGGACATTGTTAGTGCACCCGCCTCGTATTCAGGGCCGCTTCACGATCCGGCCCGCCAGGCAGTCGAAAGACTCGTGAAAGACCTTCAACTGTGAGACTTTTTCTCGCGGAGGAGCTGTCGATAGCGGGCGATCTGATCCAAGTCAACTTTTAATGATTCGGCCGCCACGAGTTCTCTCAGGTGGTCTATGCGCCCGGAGCTTACGGATATTCGTGTTACTTTTGGTAGCTCGTATGACGCACGAAAGACGGCCTGCACATTTGAGCCCTGTTCATCTTGACAAAGAAACGTGGCCGCTTTGATTTTCTTCCAGACGTCGCGCGCGGCGTCACCACCGAACGGGCTCATGCCCCACAACCGGTTGGGCGGGATACCCAGACGTTCCGCCGTCCGCTCACTCGCGTCAAGCTGGTCAGACGGCACCGTCAGTCCGGCGCGGACCATGAGCACTTCTGGCGTGAGAGCCTTCGCGAAGGGATCACCATCAAGCGCTTGGATCAGCGGCCCCGCATCCCAGGACGATATTCCCCACGACGCGCACAAACCCGCGGTCACCGCTTCGTTCAGCACGGCGCATGCCGCGTCCAAACGGTCACGGGCGTGTGTGGGGCCGATTCCCACAAGGGACTTCTCAGGATTGTGCAGAAAGATGACGTCCGGGGTGCGTCCAAGATCGATCACTGATTCCTCCACCGCACGGCGAAGCCGACCGGGAGCGAGGGAGTGCGCTACCCGTCCGGACTCTCGGAAGAAGCCGACTTTTGTCGAGACGGAGAACATGGGTAGTAAATCGCTCGCGGCGCTTGAGAGAATGCGATGCGAGTTGAATTCTCGATAGTTGTAACTGGTGTCCAAGGATCGAATGCCAACTGTGAGGGCGTGCTCTAAAACTTGTCGTCTGTGGTCAGACCGATATAGCCCGAGAATAGTTCCGGGGTCAGTTCCGCGCATATGCCCTCCCGGACTAGTATCTCCCCGAGGCGCTCGCCGTCGACCCCCGCTTCGGACGACACGTAGTCGAGGCGTACAGGATCACCTGACAGAAGCAGTTCGAGGGCTGATACCGCTTTCCTGGTGAAGATGATCCGTTTCTCCGTTGTTGTGACCGTCGCCGTATCTCCTCGGGCCTCTATCCGAGGCGGAAAATCGGTGACACAGACGACCGCGGATGGAGGACCAAATACGCCAGCCGTGGAGACATGCCGGCCTGGGGAGGTGGCATGGGCCACGGATGCCACGTAATGGGCCGGCGGATATGACGTAAGAAGACGCGACGCGGCAATGATAAGTGTTTCGTGTTCCCGTTGATGTTCATTCTGGTCATTTTCCTGTCGATTCAGATCCTCCCGAAATACCTCTTCGCGGCGCGACTGGTCCGCAAGCCAGGCCAACCAATCCACGCCAGTTCTATTCGTGAATCCAAAGGTAGCATGAAGACTAAACCCGTCGCTTCTGCCGGCACGGTTCGCCCGATGCCAATGACCCCGGGGAATATGCAACACGTCGCCGGACTTCACGACGCCGGACCACACGATTTCTTCGGGAGGCTCAACATTGGGTGCGGCGTCGCGGTACATGGGAGAACTGCGGGACGGACCCCGGATTTCCCAATCTTTGTCGCCGGCTAACTGTACGACGATTACATCGTGATCGTCCCAATGAAGAGAGAAGCCCGCCGCATCACCCGTTGTGAGGTATGCGTTCGCCTGCACAGGCGCACGCAACCACCATTGAAACGCCCTGCATGCAACCTCTAGCGTCGAATCAAAATGGTTCACTGCGTCCAACACGACTGTGCAGCCGGATTGCATTAGCTGGGCCAGTCGACGCATATCGACCATCGGCGTGACTTGCCCTCGCCTCGTTGTGTTCATTTGAAGCAAGGAGTTTGGGTGCAATTCTGATTCATTCTGAACGCACCGTATCTGGGGCGAGACCAGACTTCGTCTCATTATCAGATCAAGAAATCTGGTCGGCGTGAGCACCCTAGGGCATAGCTCCGGATTAGGTAGGGTGCCTCGCAGGAACCGGGAATGTGACGAGCTGGGTCCGGACCATGCCAGCGCGGTCTTTATATCGCGGATGAGCTGATGATCCATGAACATCCTTTACGTGGTGGCTCCTTCGACCCGTAACCCAGCTCGCCACGGAACACCCAAACCGAAACAGATGAAAGGCGGGCGGGTAGTGCAGCGACGGCTAGCTCTAAGGCTTTAGCCGTCCCTGTTTTCGCCGCTGTCGCCAGCGGCCCCATCGGAGGTTTGGAAGTCGCTGCGATCCTGGATCGTGGCCAACTCCTCGACGGCAAGGATGAGGTCATCCGGTGGTGTCATTGTGCTGGTCTCCTTCCGTGGATATCACGCTGTTGCGTGGCCCCCGCGACGATAGCCAGAAATCGAGGCACCTTGCATTCCGGATCCTGGTTGATTGCGGGCAGCGACAGACAGATTACCGGACTGCTCTCGGAGCTGCGACCGCTTTCGAGAACTTTTTCGGTGACGATGGCAGCAGGTACCGGCCGAGCTGCGGCGGACGGTCGAGCCCGTCATCGTGGTGCCGGCTGGCATCCACTCCTTCGATTTGAGGATAGTCCATCACTCGAAATGAAAGACTCCGGTCGCTGTTTCGCGTCTTGGGCTCGCGCTCGCGCCGGTGCTCGACCGGCGGGCGCTGTGCCGATTGCGTCCGCGTACTCCCGGACCGGCCGACAAGTCTGGTTGTCGCTCAAGATCACCGTGTCGGGCGGACGTCAGCGAGGACAGTCACGATGGACTACGCCGGGGCGCCGGTGGTCGGCCTGGTCGGGTGGGAACGGTTCGCCAAGTTGTCGCCGGGCGTCGTCCCCCGGCCGGGCCAGGCAGCACCGGGCGCGGGTCTCCCGTGGCGCCATGGTGAGCCCATAAGGGCAGGGCGTCGGTCAGGTTCAGCCGGCGCTGGTGGGCCAACGCCCGTTGCCGCGTCGGGCGCCACCGTCGGCGCGTCACCACTCCCGGCCGGAGCGTGGACGTGAAACGGCGCGGGCTGGTGCTCAAAGGGGCACGTCTCGCGGCCATCGAAGCGGCCTCACACCGGGCCGGGGGTAGCCCACCGGGGGCAACCAGGTAGCGGCCACGCACCCATGCACCCATGCACCCACCCCGCGCACCCCCGCGACCAGCGCAAACACTCG
>NZ_CAKKTK010000117.1:5093-9606 GCF_920656135.1 Frankia sp. Cppng1_Ct_nod
AACGGCAGCCCGACCCGCGAACGCACCCCGCCCGCCCCGCCGCCGGTCGACTAAGCGGCACTCCCACCCCCGGCAACCCGCGCCCACAGACAGGCAGCCCCCGCACCCGGTCCGGGTGTGGGGGCTGCCGTCGGTAGAGCAGGGTTACGCCGTGCCGCCGGTGATCGTCGGTGCGGCGGTGACGATCGGGACGCCCGCGCGCTGCGGGCTGTAGGCGACGGTGAACCCGGCGGCGTCCAACACCCCGGCCACCGCCGTGGCCATCACGGGCGCGGCGTAGCGGCCACCCGCACCGGTCTCGCCGGTCGCGCGGACATGGGTTGCCCGGTGGCGGGCGCCTGGACTCGCTTCGGTGTGCTCGGACGGGCCTACGTGGAGTTCGCCACCACCGAACCCGGCTGGTTCCGGACGGCGTTCGCCGTGCCGCGCACCATGCACACCTTCGCCCCGTGCGAAGGAACGGGCGCCAGCGGGCTCGGCCCCTACGAACTGCTCGGCGCCCGGCTCGACGAGCTAGTCGAGGTCGGCGCGATCCCGCCCGAACGCCGCCCCGAGGCCGAGTATTCGGCCTGGTCAGCTGTGCACGGCTTGTCGACGCTGCTCAACGACGGGCCGCTGCGCGACCTCCCCGCCGCCGAACGTGAGCGCGCCCTGCGGACCGTCCTCGGCCTCGTCGCCCGCGGACTGTGACCCGGCCCCGTCACCGTTGCTAGGGACGCGCCCATGACCACTCACAGATCCGTAGTTTGCTCGCGATCATCCGTGGACGTCCGCTTGGGTTCGCCGAGTCCGGCGAGCTGGGGTCGGATGTCCGTGGACGCTTGCTGATGTACGTGGTTGTCCGTCGGCTCGGCTTTCAGTTTGCCTGTCAAGGCTGGACCGGACGACTAGCACGATCGAGTGAACTCGACCGACGGTGCGAGGCAAGCCTGACAGTCTGGGGCTGGTGACCGGCCCTTCGGCGGAGACTGGCTCTTGTCCCCTCTGCGGGCTTGGGTGGATCTGCCATCAGGGCCGGAACTTTTCGATCTGAGTGTTCGAGATCAGGTCGCCAAGCGAGTTAGCGGTAAAAACCTTGCCGTGGGTCGCTAGCAACAGGTCCTTGAGATCCTGGCGACGAACCCCGAACCCACGTCCATCGATGCAGGCAACTACCTGAAACGTCGGCTTGCTTTCGGCGAGCCGCTGATCCCTCATGCTTGCCAGGCGAAGAATACGTGAAATCTTGTCTCGCGCGGTGCCATCGTCGCCAGTGATCTTGGCTTCAATGATGACTGTCGGGGCGAGCTCATCGGGGATGAAGAAGTCTGGAGCCTGGTCGAACCCGGGAACACGCTCGGCCCGCTTGGTTTTGCGAAAAGGAATTCGCGACGAGGAGAGCTGCTCTTCGATGGCGGACTCCATGACGTCGCCAACCAGCTCCGAGACCGAGTCGCGATGACTGGCGAATGGCCGACCGAGGAAACGCTCATAGAGCAAGACCGCGTACGGAACGTGTTGCTGAGCGACGTAGCGAATGCTGTCGAGGCCCTCCTTGGTGTCGATCTTCTCAAGTCGATGGATCAAGCCATCGGGAGCTTCATCCGCACCGCCAAGGATCGCCGTGCATGCGCTCCTAAGTAGAAGTGTTGTGCGCTCGATTGTCATCGCAGTCTTGCCTGTAGAGGTGGTGAAAAAATCGTGGTTTCGCTTCACTTTGCCGTCGAGCCCGCGACCCCAGTTACTCGGCAGCCTGACGCCGGTTTCCTCGAACGTCAGGTCTTCCCACTCCGGTGGCGACACGCCAAGAACGCAGCGGATGACCACGAGCGCCAGTGCGTTTTCCTGTAGAGCCGTCCAGCACTGGTCGACGCTGATGCTATTGAAGCCATCGGTTGCGTGCCTCAGGGCTTCGTAGCCAGCGAGGAACTCAAGGTAAGTTACGAACGATGGTCCACGAGGCAACAGCATGAACTGACTGGTCAGATCCGAGAACGTCACGGTTACCATCTCGTCGAGCTGGGCCAGAAGTTCGTCGTTCGTCAGCTGATACGGGCGCGTCTCACTCATCCGACAACCACAACAACTCGCCGCGTCGCGGCAGTCACAAGATCAGCCATGTGGGCCGTGACGGTGGCGATGCGATCAACTGTCGGCACAGTCTTGTCCCAGCCATGGATGAGGTCTCGAACCGTCTGGCCGGCGATGTGTCCAGCCTGCAGGCAAGCGATGTCGCCGAGAGTGCATTTGTAGTTGGCTTTGAGCATCGAGGCCACATCCTGCTCGACCAGCTCGCGCACGTCCTCGCTTCGGTGCGGCGGTTCGTTTCTGTCCACGAACTTCATCGGTCGGCAAACGAATACCGAATCGAGAATCGACGAGCTTGTCCCAGCGATATGAAGTGATGCCGCCATCTCTGCCGGCGCCGGCAGAGTGGCTGTGCAACTCAGACCGGCGTCAAGTAGGCTAACTACTAGAGGCGCATAGGCCGACACCTGATTGTGGTGGTAAGTGAAGACGAGTGGAGCTTCATCCTTGAGCGCGTAGCTCATCCGCTGGAACACCGCGCTGATCCCGGCCGTGAACTCGACCAAGCCGCGGCCCAGTGTGTCGTTGCCGGTCAGTTCATGTTCGGTACGGGTCGAAGATCGTTCAAAGGCTGGGATCTCACCCTCCAGGAGGGCTCGTAGCCAGATGAAGCAGAAGTCCATCAGCTCGGCATACTGCACGTTGTCGAAGTACGGCGGGTCAGTAAACACGCCATCTAGTGATCGCCTGGCCAGCGGCACGTCTTGAGAAGGCGCGCAGTCCAACCAGGCTTCAGACGGCTCGGGGTTGCGAGCGACCAGCTTGCCTTCGGCGCTTTCCCCCACGATCGGGATGAGTCGCTTGCGCTTGTCATCATGCGACGTCTCGAATGGATGTTGCGCGTAGTCCTTGGCCTTGCGAAACTTCTCAATGAAGTGAACGAACGATCCGGACCCAACCCTGGGGATGCCGGGCAAGTTGTTTTCGCAAGCGATCAAGCCAACAGGGAAGCCGTGAACAGCAAAGATGTCCTGACATTTTAGTGCGTAGGTGTCGTAACGGCAGAGCAAGTTCTGGTAGCGCAGGAAGTCGCTGAATACGGTGGCCAGGGCATGGCGATTGCGTTGGTCCGGTACGTCTCGGATTAGGCGAAGCAGCGTACTCAATCCGATCAACTGACGGTCGTTGAACATGTCCCGGTACTTGTAGTAGCCCCAACGCAGCAGTCGAGTGGTCTCGTCCCCTTCGGGGATCTCGTCACTCGGGATGTCCCGATCATCGGCTTCGAGCCTAGCTTCTGCGGTCCGCACGCGCTCATGGTCGGCATCGTCGGGCGTCTTGAACTGGCGACCCTTGAGGCTCTTGTAGCAAGTCGCGCACTGGTACTCGATGGCGAAGAGTCTGTGCTCGGGCGGCGTAGCCAGCTGGGAAACGCAAGCGAAGGTGGTGTCGCAGACCAGACACGTGGCCTTGCCTCGGCTTACATTGCCGCGGAGCGAGATCGAGCAGTCCGGGCAGTGCGGGTCTTTGGTGGGTTCGAGCTCTTGCAGTCGGTCGCAGGTCGGACAATGGAAAACCTCACGAGGGTGGCGAACTGCCTCGGCCACCCGGTAGCCGGGGAACAGCGAAACCGTCGAGGCGCAGTTCGGGCAAGCACAGATCTTCACCCAAAGGAAGTACTTGACCGCTGCATCGCCGTCGCAGTGTTCACAGCGCGTCCGGTAGAGGTCACCGACCTCGTCTAGGAGCGCCAGCCGGACCTTCTCGCCCACGGCCGCAAACTCGTCCAGATCGATCTCTTCAACGGCTTGTCGGACGAGCCAATAGGCCATCGGGTTGACGTCTCGACCCATCACGCCGGCCCCGAGCCGGAGGGCTTCAAAGATCGTCGTGCCACCTCCCATGAACGGGTCCGCGATAACCGCGTCGATGTCGTGAGACTCCCAGAAGTCCTCGCTCAGGGGCTTGGAGCCGAACTCGCTGAGCAGCAGATTACGAAAGAGTGTTCCCGGGCGTCGGGCGAACCACTTGTGGATCGAAATGATCGGCCGGTAGCTCTGCTGGACCTGCTTCTCACGGAGCGCCAGGCGGGCTGTGAAGCCCGCGTCGAAGCGCGTTTCGAGCGCAAACGGTGTCCGCTGGCCGTCCTGCTTCGGCAAGGAACGCTCTTCTCATCTCGGTGGGGAAGCCTGGCCTCAAGACGCTACCTGGGAGGTCCGACACCTCTCATCAGGCGAGATCGACCCGCCGCTCCACCACCTTAAAGGTGACTTTTCTCCCTGGCCCAGATCTTTCATGGGTCGGGAGTGGCGGAGCCCTGACCCCTGACTGCCCGTCTTGATGTTGAGTTGTGGCTCGTACCTCGAACCCGCATTCGAACGTTGACCCTTCTGCAGGGTACGGCTTCGCGGTCTTGACTCGGTCGGCGGGATCTCCCGACCGCTGGTCGGTTTCTTCGCGTGCATGTACTACGCGGGGATGCGGCCGGCGGAGGTGAACACGCTCC
>NZ_CAKKTK010000118.1:0-9081 GCF_920656135.1 Frankia sp. Cppng1_Ct_nod
CGGTTCAGGGTGTCGACCAGCAGCACCGCAGACGCGGCAAGTAGTAAGCCGAGCACGAGCGGCCCGGAGACGAACAGCGCCACCACACCGAGGACGACTGCCGCGACCGTGGCAACCGCGACGGTGGCATGCCACGTTTTGGCCGCGGCGTCCTTGATGTGTCCCCAGAAGCTCTTGGCGCGGATGCCGGCGTGGGATGCCGCCTTGAGTTGGTGAACGGCGGTGTCTTCGGCCTGCTCGCGTAGCCCCTTCGCCTGGAGCGCCATGCGCCGGGCGGCATCCAGGTCATCCTGGGTACTGGTCAGGCCGGCTTGCGTCTGAGCGAGACGTGTCTGTGCGGCGTGGTGGTTGCGGATCGCCGCTGTGACCTGGTCCGGGCTCGGCACAAGGGTCACGGATGCGCCGAATGCGCCGGGCGCCGTCGCGAGTTGCTGAAGTCTCTGGAGGTTCGTGACAGCGGTGGCCGTTTGGGTCGCGGCGGCGTAGGCACTGTTGACCTGGGTCTGCGCGCTGTCGAGCTGGGCGCGAGCTTCCCGACCCTTCGTCAGTGCCTGGTCTGCACGTTGCTGCGCATCGTCGAGATCGCGGGCGTAGGTCTGCAACGCCTGTCCGGCCATCCCGTAGGAGTGGGACAGCTTGTCCAGATCCTTCGGGAAGCTCTCGATCTCGTCTCGGTAGGCGTCGCCGGACTCGCCGACCCATGAGGCCACGGCCTCGTTGCCGGCCAGTGCGCGCACCCGACCGGCGGCATCGTCCGCGTCGGAGGCAAGGGACAGGAAGCGTCGCGCGAGGCCCCGGATCGAGTACGGGTCACCGGGGGTGGGGTCGCTGTCGAGATCGAGGACCCACCAGTCGGTTGGTCGTGCCATGCGCGGCTCTTCCTATCATATCGGACAGACAACGCATGGTCCCATATATCGTTACAAAAGGTAAGTAAACGACGGCGGCTTGCCCTCCTGTTGGGAAGCGGGGCACTCTGCGCCCATGCGACGCACACCGTGCCGGCCGCCGCGGGTGCGCAAGATATGACACCGGGCATGCGGGCATATTCGATCGGTCACCACGATCCCGGCCGGTAAGGTCGGTCGGGTCAGGCACGCCCTGCGCGCACGGGCACGGGCACGGGCACAGCGCGGGCGAGGGCCGAGGGAAGCGGGACGGACGGGTCGATGAAAACGGCGATGCGGTCACACCTGTGCGGTGCGCTGCGCACAGAGCACATCGGTGAGACGGTCACGGTATGCGGGTGGGTGGCCCACCGCCGCCAGCACGGCCAGTCGTTGATGTTCGTCGATCTGCGCGACCACTCCGGCCAGGTGCAGTGTGTGGTGGACGGATCTGTGGACGCCCGGTCCGAGTACGTCCTGCGCATCACCGGCACCGTGGTCGCCCGGCCTGAGGGAACGGTCAACCCGAGCCTCGCCACCGGCGAGATCGAGCTGCGTGACTGCTCGGTGCAGGTGCTGTCCACGGCCACCCCGCCGCCGTTCCCGATCGACGACCGGGCCGACGCCGTCGACGAGTCGACCCGCCTCACCTACCGGTACCTGGACCTACGCCGCGAGCGGATGCAGCGCAACCTGCGTACCCGTTCGGCGGTGCTGGCCACGCTGCGCTCCGCTCTGGTGCCCCGCAACTTCGTCGAGGTCGAGACGCCGCTGCTCATGCCGTCCACCCCGGAGGGGGCGAGGGAGTTCGTCGTGCCGTCCCGGCAGGCGCCGGGGCGCTTCTACGCGCTGCCGCAGTCCCCGCAGCTGTTCAAGCAGCTGCTGATGGTCGGGGGCACGGACCGTTACTTCCAGTTCGCGCGGTGCCTGCGCGACGAGGACCTGCGGGCCGACCGGCAGTACGAGTTCACCCAGCTCGACGTCGAGATGAGTTTCGTCGACCAGGACGACGTCCTTGAGGTGATCTCCGAGGCGGTACTGGCCGCCACCGAGGCCGTGACCGGCGTTGCGCAGCCGCCGATCGAGCGGATCACCTGGCACGAGGCGATGGATCGTTTCGGCGTGGACAAGCCCGATCTGCGCTTCGGCATGGAGCTCGTCGAGCTGACCGGGATCTTCACCGGGAGCGGCTTCCAGGCGTTCGCCGGGGCACCCACGGTGAAGGGCATCTGCGTACCCGGCGGTTCGGCGACCCACAACCGCAAGGCGCTGGACGCCCTGACCGACCGGGCGAAGAAGCTCGGGGCCAAGGGCCTGGTGTGGATGCGGGTCGGCGTGGACGGGGCGTTGGAGTCGCCGGTGGCGAAGTTCCTCTCCACCTCCGAGCTCACCGGGATCGTGAAGGCCACCGGGGGTGAGGCCGGCGACCTGCTCCTGCTGGTCGCGGACGAGTGGGCCACGGCGTGTGAGGTGCTCGGTCAGCTACGCAACGACCTCGGGCGCCCGGCTGCCGGGGAGGGCGGCTTCCGCTACGTCTGGATCGTCGACTTCCCGCTGTTCGTGGGTATCGACGCCGAGTCCGGACGTCCCAAGCCCGGGCACCACCCGTTCACCCGGCCGCATCCCGACGACGTCGACAGGCTTGAGACCGAACCGCTGGCGGTCCGCAGCCGCGCCTACGACCTGGTGCTCAACGGCTGGGAGCTGGGCTCGGGTTCGATCCGAATCCACGAGCCCGAGCTGCAGCAGCGGATCTTCGCCGCGCTGGGGATCTCCGCGCAGGAGGCCGACCGCCGGTTCGGTTTCTTCCTGACGCCCTTCTCCTACGGCGCGCCGCCGCACGGCGGCTTCGCCTTCGGCATCGACCGGCTTGTGGCGATCCTCGCCGGCGAGGACAACATCCGCGAGGTCATCGCGTTCCCGAAGACCCAGTCCGGGCTTGACCCGATGACCGGCGCGCCCACCGAGATCGAGCCGCGTCAGTTGCGTGAGCTGGGCATCCGGGTCCTGCCTCAGGTGTAGAGCAGCCGAGGGCAGGCCTGTCCGGTTCGCGGCGCCCCGCCCTCGGGCGCTCTTCGGGTTGGCCCGCGTGTGGATCCTGCGCATGATTCGTGGCGAAAAGCCTCCGGACTGACACTGCGCGACTTACGGTTACCTGGATGGGTTTCAACGGAGCCGCGAGGAAATCCTCGGCGTTGCGTGTTGCGTTGCGGGGTATCACCGGTGAATCCGCCTCCGGGTACCGGAGCCGGATGATTCGGGCGCGGTTCGGAGCGGTTCGCCGATCGGATGCAGCGGGAGGCCCCGGGAATGCACATACCGTTCTCGTCGTCGGCAACGTCCAGCCTCGGCATCGAGTGGGAGATCCAGCTGGTCGACCGTGACACCCGTCAGCTCCGTGGAGCGGCCACCGTCATCCTCGATGAGTACCAGAACAAGATTGGTAAGGATGTCGAGCCGCGGGCCAAACACGAACTGTTCGAATCGACCATCGAGGTCATCACGGGTGTCTGTGACACGGTGGCAGGCGCCAAGGCGGACCTGTCCTCGACCCTCGGCCTCCTGCGGGATCTGGCCGAGCCGCGTGGGCTTGCCCTGATGTGCAGCGGCACCCACCCGTTCACCGGTTATGACACGCAGCAGCTCAGCCCCGATCCGCGGTACCACTCGCTGCTGGACCGGATGCAGTGGATCGCCCGGCGCATGCTCATCTTCGGCGTGCACGTGCATGTCGGGGTTCGTTCGCAGGACAAGGCGATCCCCGTTGTGAACGCCCTCGCCACCTACATCCCGCATTTTCTCGCGCTGTCGTCATCCTCGCCCTACTGGCTGGGGATGGACACGGGCCTGGCGTCGTCGCGGTCGAAGGTGTTCGAGGGCCTGCCGACCGCTGGCCTGCCCTACCTGCTGTCCGACTGGGCACAGTTCGAGCAGTTCATGGCCGCGCTGGTGTCCTCCGGAACAGTGGAGAGCATCCGCGACGTGTGGTGGGACATCCGACCCCACCCGAACTTCGGCACGGTGGAACTGCGTATCTGTGACGGGCTGCCGACGTTGCTGGAGGTCGGGGCGATCGCCGCATTGACGCAGTGCCTCGTCGACCGGATGAACACCCAGATCGATCGCGGCTACACGCTGCCGACCCCGCAGCGGTGGGCCGTGCAGGAGAACAAGTGGCGGGCCGCGCGGTACGGTCTCGATGCCGAGATCATGGTCGATGAGCAGGGCACGACCCACTGTGTCCGGAATGAGATCGCGGACCTGGTGGACGAGCTGCTGCCCGTCGCGCGCCGACTGGAATGCGCCGACGAACTCACTGACGTCCTGCACATTCTAGACGTCGGCTCGAGCTGTGAGCGACAGCGGGCGGTTGCGCGACGGGCCGATGGGGATCTGGCCGCGGTGGTCGATACCCTGCTCCAGGAGATGGAGTCTCGCCGGCCCACACTGTGAACGGGTGCCGGCGGCGGGGAAGGTGGGACCAGACCTTTGCTGTACAAGGATATCCGCCCTGACCGGTTCGTCGGGGCGGGCCTGCGCTGTGTGTGTGGACAGCGGGCATGGCGGTGAACCCCGTCGAGGCGGTTGCCGCCTGGCTGGCCCGCAACGAAAGCGAACTCGTTGCCTTCAGGCGGGATGTCCACGCCCATCCGGAACTCGGACGGCAGGAGTACCGGACGACCCGCGCCGTGGCGGCCCGCCTGTCGGCTGCCGGGCTGACCCCGAATCTGCTGCCCGCCGGCACGGGCCTGTGGTGTGACATCCAGCCGCGGCCGGACGCGCCCACAGTGATGATCCGCGCCGACATCGACGCGTTGCCGGTGCTGGACGCCAAGAACGCGAGCTACAGCTCCACCGTCCCCGGCGTCTGTCATGCCTGTGGCCATGACGTCCATACGGCGGTCGTTCTCGGGACGGGTCTGGCGCTCGCCGAGTTCGCCCGCGACAACCCACTGGCGGGTACCGTCCGGCTCGTCTTCCAGCCCGCCGAGGAGACCATGCCGGGTGGCGCGCTCGATGTCATCGACGCCGGTGTGCTGAAATCCGTGTCGATGGCGATCGCGGTGCACTGCGACCCGTCCCTGGACGCGGGGACCATCGGGTTGCGCACCGGTCCGATCACCTCGGCAGCCGACTCCGTGCGGGTCACGCTCGGGGGGCCCGGTGGCCACACGTCGCGTCCCCAGAACACCGTCGACCTGATCTACGCCTTGTCGCGGCTGGCTGTGGAACTGCCCGCGGCCCTGTCCCGGCTGGTCGACCCGCGGTCGTCGTTGTCGCTGGTGTGGGGGCAGATCGAGGCCGGGACGGTGGCCAACGCGATCCCACGGGTCGGCAGCATCGCGGGGACGGTACGGACGCTGTCCCGCGACACCTGGGACGGTGCGCCGGCGCTCGTGCACCGACTCGCCGAGCAGATCGTCGCGCCGTACGGGGCCAGTGTCGCGGTGGACTACCGCCGTGGGGTGCCGCCGGTGGTGAACAGCGCGGACACGATCGAGGTGTTCCGGGCAGCGGTGAACCAGGTGCTCCCACCGGGTTCGGAGATGTCCGTGGCGCAGTCCCTGGGCGGCGAGGACTTCGGCTGGTATCTCGATCACGTACCCGGAGGGCTTGCCCGGCTCGGTACCCGTGCTCCGGACGGGCCCATCCACGACCTGCACCAGGGCAGTTTCGACGTGGACGAGGCCGCGATCGGGACCGGCGTCCGGTTCCTCGCCGCGTCCGCGCTGGAGGTCCTGGCCCGGACCGCAGCGGTGCTCTGACGTTCTCCTGAGTCTGACGTCCTTCTGGGAAAGCGCGGAGCCGGCGCGAGGGAACATCATCGCGCCGGCTCCGGTGTTGTCGTTACCGTTGTCGTTACCGTGAGCTCGGGACCTCGGAGCTCTTCCTGGACCGCGGTTCCGGGATAACCGAAGCGGTGTGTGGGTGTGACCGTTCCACCCGCAGCAGCTTCGCGGTCCAGTCCGGCAGGTACCAGTTCCAGTCGCCGAACAGCGAGACCATGGCCGGGACGAGAAGCATGCGCACGACGGTCGCGTCGAGCAGGATGCCGAAGCCGAGGGCGGTCGCGAACAACTTGATGTCGGTCTGCGGCCCGCTGGACAGGGACAGGAACGACAGGAACAGGATCAGGGCGGCGGAGGTGACGAGCCGCCCGGTACGGCCGACCCCTTCGATGACAGCGGCGTCCGTGTCACCGCGGGCGTCGTACTCCTCCCGGATGCGGGAGAGGATGAACACCTCGTAGTCCATGGACAGGCCGAACAGGAACGCGAACACCATCAGGGGCAGCCAGAAGGTGATCGAACCGGTGGCCTCGATGTTGTAGATCTCCTTGGAGCCGTAGCCGTGCTGCCAGAACAGCACCATGGCCCCGAAGGTCGCCCCGAGCGAGATGAGGTTGAACAGCACCGCCTTCAGCGGTAGCAGCAGAGAGCGGAAGGCGCGTACCAGTAGCACGTAGGTGACCAGGACGATCAGACCCAGCGCCAGCGGAAACACCCCGTAGACGCCGTGGATGTAGTCCAGCTGCAACGCTCCGATCCCGGTGACACCGATGACCCCGGGTACGTGGTGGACCGCCGACCGGATGTTTCTGATCGGGTCGGTGCTGCTGCCGCCCGCGGTCTCCCGGTCGGGCACTGCCACGATCAGGGAAGTCCCGTTGCGGTTCGCCGCAGGGCCGCTCGGTGCCATCGCGGTGGCCACACCGTTCACCGCTCGGACGCGCTGCACGACGGCGCCTGTCACGGGCGACTCGACGAGGATCTCGGCCGGGGTGAGAACGCCCTTGGGCACCCCGTTGTCTTCGAGGAGTCGCAGTGCCTCGTAGGCGGGTCCGGTCTTCGCCAGGGATCCGGACTGGGCCGTGCCGATCTGGATGCCGAAGAACGGGATGATCAGGGCGACGAGAATGGCCGCACCCACCCCGGCTCCGATCCAGCGGCGGCGGACCAGCAGGGCAGCCCACCTCGTCCAGAACCGGCTTGCGGTGCTTTCGTGGCGGATGCGCGGCCAGTCGACCCGCGGGCCGACGCCACCGAGCAGGGCCGGCAGCAGGGTGGTCGTCACCGCGACGCTGACCAGCGGGATCAACATGCCGCCGTAGCCGACGGAGCGCAGGAAGGGCACCGGGATGACGACCAGGGCCACGAGCCCGATCGCGACGGTGAGACCACTGAAGAGCACGGCGTGGCCCGCCGTCTCCATCGCGGCCACGACGGCGTCGTGGTTGTCCCGGCCGTGGTCGCGCTCCTCCCGCCACCGGGTGACGATGAGTAGCGAGTAGTCGATGGCGACGCCGAGACCGATCAGGGAGACGAGGAACTGAACCAGGAACGACACGTCGGCGAAGAAGGTCAGCCCGAGCAGGATCAGGAACGTCGAGGTGATGGCCACCGCGGCGACGAGCAGCGGCACCAGCGCGAGCAGCGAGGCGAACACGAAGGCGAGGACGGCAAGACCGCCGACACCCGCGAGCAAGGTTTCGACCAGTACGCCCGGCCCGCCGTTGTCGGCGCCGTTGGTCGCCAGCTCGTCGAGGCCGGTGACTCTGCCGGTGAACCCGGCCGGAGTGTCATTGGCGAGCGCCTTCTTCACGTCGCTGATGGTTGTGGCCGTGAAGCTGGTCTGCTTCGGGAAGAAGGCGTAGGCGAACTGTGCCTTGCCGTCGGCCGTGACGAAGATGTTGTCCGCGGTCTCGGCCTTGCCGATAACCCGGACGTTGGGTACATCCCGCTTGACGGCGGCAAACGTGTCGGCCGCCTGCTGGTCGCCGACCTTCCCGGAGTCCGCGGACAGGACCAGGATGATCGGTGCGTTCTGGCCGTCGGTATGGTAGATGGCAAGTACCCGTTTGGCGGTCTCATAGCCGGGCTGGCCGGGTAGTGAGAAGTCGAAGGTCAGTCGCTTGGTGGTGGTGCCGGCTGTGGCGCCGCCTACGATGAAAGCGGCGATCCAGAAAAGGATCACAATGCGGCGGTGCCGGAGGCACCAACGTGCGAGCGCCGACATCGGCGTCTCCCAACTCGTTAAGATGATCTGTGCTCATGCATGGTGACCAGAGTGATAATAGCACTCGTGATTGTGTAGCCGGTAATGGTCTGTCGTATGGGCGATAATATCGCTACTCCTGGCGACGGAGATGATCGGGCGCCCATGCGGGAGCAGATCTTCTGCGCCTTCGCCCGCTTAGGGCCTGCCTGGGTGCGTTATCTGCAAGGAATCATCGGCCTCGGTGGAGTGAGCCCGGCCGGGGTACGGCTGTTGTCGGCAATCCGACATCACCCACGTCCGCCAATCATGCGCGATCTCGTCAACGACCTCGGTACCACCGCCCGGGCCGTCACCGGACTCGTGGACACCCTCGAACACGAGGGCCTGGTACGCCGAAGCCGGCATCCGGATGACCGTCGGGCAACCCTTGTCACTCTGACCGGCGAGGGTGAACAGGTGATGGAGCGGGTCGGGCGTGAGTACATCGAGCGGGCATCAACACTGTTCGACGTGCTCTCCCCGCAGGACCAGGCCGACCTTGTCCGCATCCTCGGGATCCTGGACGACGAACTGGCCGCGCGGGGGCAGGCGATCCAGCCTCGGCAACCCCGTGTTGCGACGGAAACAGGCTCTTCCGGGCCTCCCGGGTAGCTGGGCTAGGCGGTCGGGCGGTTGCGGAGGTCCATGACGTAGTCGGCCGGGGCGCCGGCCCGCTCGGCCGCGTCGGCCATGATCGAGACATACCGCTTGGACGGTAGCCCGCCCTCGTAGGCGTCCAGCACGTACGTCCAGGCAAGGGCCTCGCCGTCGAGCGTGGACACCCGCACACGGATGCGGGTGTAGAGGCCGGCATCCGCGCCCTCCCAGACGTCAAGCTGTTTCAGATCGCGCCGGTCGATGTCATAGAGCATCACGTAGACGTGGGATCCGGGGGACTCGACGATCGTCGCCAGGGCACCCTCCCAGGCGACGTCCTCACCGCCGAAGGTGAGCCTCCACCCGTGGATCCAGCCGGTCCCGATGACCGGGGCGCGGGGGGCGCGTTCCTTCATCTGGCCTGGGTCGAGGTTGCTGCCGTAGGCCGCGTACATGGTCATGGCGCACGTCTTTCGCGGGTTTCTTCGCCGTGGTCGTGGCGGCGGGGGCGTATCTGCTTGATCTTCACTGGCGCCTACCGTACCCGCCCCTGCCGCGC
>NZ_CAKKTK010000119.1:0-8907 GCF_920656135.1 Frankia sp. Cppng1_Ct_nod
GGTTGAAAAGAATCTCAAGATTCAAGATCGTTTAAGTAAGAAGTGGCGCCTCGCACTGGACATGCTCGACGAGATCACCGGCAGCTGGGTGCTACCCCGGCGGCCGGTCGTCTGCGATCCCGGTTCCTGGTCCTACCCGTGCGCCCGGCCAATCGCGACATCCCCCGCGCACCCGACGGCCGCGTGCCGCTGCGGCTGTTGCTGGCCGAATGGCCCGAACGGGCGGACGAACCCACCGATGTCTGGCTGTCGAGCCTGCCCGCCGACACCCCGCTACCCACCCTGGTGCACCTCGCCAAGATCCGCTGGCGTGTGGAGGCCGTGCCCGGTCAGAGCGCCCCTATTGCCGGGCGTTCTTAGCTGTGACTGTCGATGTCCTCCTCCTCGGGCGGGACCACCGGCGGAAACCCGTGTTGGACGAGACGTCGGTTCCGGAAGTGACCTCCGGTGACGAAACCCAGGCCGACGGTGGCGGCAAGAAGGAAGAGTGAGATCGTCAGCCGGACACCCAACGGGCCAGGTAGCAGCGCGAACATGACCGCGAACGGCAACATGAGCAGCGTCGGACGGGACGCCTGGCGGATCCGCCACCGTGGGGCAGTCAGATCGTGTGCGACCCAGTCGCGGTACCGGGCGGGCAGCGCCCCGCCCACCAGGTAGTACACCCGGCCCGCCGGCGGCGGGCGCTCCGGACGGGTCGACCGCGGACCGGCGGGCTCCACTGAGCCGTCCGACGGAGCCTTTTTGCTACCAACGTCCATAGGGTCAGCCTACGAAGAGTTCGGTTCGCTCGGGGTCCCCGCGTGTCGTACAGGGACCCCGAGACGGCCCTAGTCCTTGATCTCGCAGAGGACGGCGCCACTGGAGACGACTCCGCCCACGGTCGCGGAGAGCCCGGTCACCGTGCCCGCCCGGTGCGCGTTGATCGGCTGTTCCATCTTCATGGCTTCCAGGACGACCACGAGGTCACCGACCTCGACGGTGTCGCCGTCACTGACCGCAATCTTGACGATGGTGCCCTGCATCGGGCTGGTCAGCGCGTTCCCGGTCACGGCATTGGCGACCTTGGAGCCGGATCGTCGCCGTGGCGGAGCGCCTCGACCAGCCGACGGACCCGCGGTGACCGCCCCGAAGCCTGCCGGCAGGACGACCTCAAGACGTCGGCCGCCGACCTCCACCACCACCGACTCTCTCGGGGCCTGTTCGGTGTCGGCGTCCACCCCTCCGGTGAAGACCGGGATGGTGTTGTCGAACTCGGTTTCGATCCAGCGGTTGTGAACCCGGAACGGCTCGGTCGCGTCAGCGGGCGCGAATGCCGGATCCCGTACCACCGCCCGGTGGAACGGCAGGACCGTGGCCATGCCGTCCACGGCCATCTCGTCCAGTGCGCGGCGAGCGCGCTCCAGCGCCTCGGTGCGGGTCGCACCCGTGACGATCAACTTGGCGAGCAGGGAGTCGAAGGCGCCACCGATCACGTTGCCGGACTCGACGCCGGCGTCGACCCGCACACCCGGGCCGGTGGGCGCGACGAACCGGGTGACCGTCCCCGGTGCGGGTAGGAAGCTGCGTCCCGGGTCCTCGCCGTTGATCCGGAACTCGATCGAGTGCCCGCGCGGGGTCGGGTCGACCGGGTCGAGGGCCTCACCCTCGGCGATCCGGAACTGCGCGCGGACCAGGTCGATGCCGCTGGTCTCCTCCGTGACCGGATGCTCGACCTGTAGCCGGGTGTTGACTTCGAGGAAGCTGATCATCCCGTCTCGGGCGACGAGGAACTCGACCGTTCCCGCGCCCACATAGCCGGCCTCCCGGCAGACGGCGCGGGACGCCTCGTAGAGGGACTTGCGCTGCTCCTCGGTGAGGAACGGAGCCGGGGCCTCCTCGACGAGCTTCTGGTAGCGCCGTTGCAGCGAGCAGTCACGGGTACCGACGATGACGACCGTGCCATGACTGTCCGCGAGGATCTGGGTCTCCACGTGGCGTGGCTGGTCGAGGTAGCGCTCCACGAAGCACTCACCCCGGCCGAAGGCCGCGGTCGCCTCGCGCACGGCGCTCTCGAACAGCTCGGGCAGTTCGTCGGCGCTCCAGGCGACCTTGAGCCCGCGCCCACCGCCACCGAACGCCGCCTTGATCGCTACTGGCAGCCCGTACTGGTCGGCGAAGGCCACAACCTCGTCGACGCCGGAGACGGGGTCGGGGGTACCCGGTGCCAGCGGCGCACCCACGGCGAGGGCGATGTGACGGGCCGCGGTCTTGTCGCCCAGGCGCCGGATCGCCTCGGGCGGCGGTCCGATCCAGGTCAGACCCGCCTCGATGACCGCCTCGGCGAAGTCGGCGTTTTCCGAGAGGAAGCCGTACCCGGGATGGACCGCGTCGGCGCCGCTTGCCCGGCAGACATCGAGGATCTTGTCGATCCGCAGGTAGGAGTCGCCCGGTGTGCTGCCCGAGAGAGCGTACGCCTCGTCGGCAATGCGTACGTGGAGAGCCTCTATATCGGGCTCGGCGTACACCGCGACGCTGGCATATCCGGCGTCGCGGCATGCGCGGACGATCCGGACAGCGATCTCTCCCCGGTTGGCGATGAGGATCTTACGCACGTTTCTCCCGTCCTCGTTCAGCGTGGCTGAGTCTAGGCGAGTTCGGCGGCACAGGCTGTCTTTGGAGCGCCCGGTAACAGGCCGGCCGACCCGGCAGATCTTGCGCATCGCCGGGTGGTGGCCATGCCACCCCGCCTCGGTCGTTCCCGCTGATCCCCCACGTGGCTATTGGCGTCCGGTGGCTGCCGGAATGGCAACGGCCGCTGATGGTCTTCCGGGCGCTGGGCCAGAGGTTTCTGGGCAGCGTCGAACCACGCAGCGACAGTGAGGAACATTGCCATCGGACGTTTACCAAGGAGAACTGAAGATTACCAGCCTGCCCGGGTTCGGGTCCCCTGAGTGAATCCGGCCTGTCGCCACATGTTCGGGCCGGAATGTATGGCCCCGCGAAACGTCGCGGCACGGTCCGTCCAGCCCGAAGGTGTCGCATCCTCGGCGGGCGGGACGGCCGCGCGGAGGCGGAGTACCGCGACCAGCGCGGCTATCTCTTCGGCGGAGGCATCCGCGGGCACCACCCGAAGATAGGGGTGGGCGTGAACATCACCACTGGTTTCCACCTCGTGGTCCTTCCATCGGCGTGGGCTCGCCAACCGCCGGGCAGGCCCGCCACCGGCGTCATGTCGCGGTGCGGGCCAGCCGGGGCCGGTGTTACAGCGGGATGTTTCCGTGCTTCTTGGGCGGGAGCGACTCCCGCTTGGTCCGCAGCAGCCGCAGCGCCCGGATCACCTCACGTCGGGTCACCGACGGGGGGATCACCGCGTCCACGTACCCGCGTTCGGCTGCGATGTACGGGGTGGCGAAGTGCTGGGTGTAGTCGGCGATCAGCTCGGCACGGCGACTTTCCGGGTTCTCCGCGGCCGCGAGCTCGCGACGGTAGATGATATTCACGGCGCCCTGCGCGCCCATCACCGCGATTTCCGCGGTCGGCCAGGCCAGATTGATGTCGGCTCGCAGATGCTTGGAACCCATGACGTCGTAGGCACCGCCGTACGCCTTGCGGGTGATGATGGTCACTTTCGGGACGGTGGCTTCGGCATAGGCGTAGATGAGCTTCGCGCCCCGGCGGATGATGCCGTTCCACTCCTGCGACGTGCCGGGCAGGAAGCCCGGCACGTCGACGAACGTGAGAATCGGGATGCTGAAGGCGTCACACGTCCGCACGAACCGCGCGGCCTTCTCGCTGGCGTCGATGTCCAGGGTGCCGGCGAAATGCATCGGCTGGTTGGCGACGACTCCGACGGATCGCCCGTCCACCCGCCCGAAGCCGCAAATCATGTTCTGGGCGAACTGGGCGTGGACCTCAAGGAAGTCACCCTCGTCGAGAACGTACTCGATCACCGTGTGCATGTCGTACGGGGTGTTCGGTGAGTCCGGGATGAACACGTCCAGCTCGGGACTGACCTCGGCCGCGACGTCGGCCACCTCGGAAAAGCCGGGCGGATCCGTCATGTTGTTGGAGGGCAGGAACGACAGCAGCGCCTTCGCGGTCTCCAGGCAGTCGAGCTCGTCCGCGGCCTGGAAGTGGGCGACCCCGCTGCGGGAGTTGTGCGTGTGGGCGCCGCCGAGCTCCTCCATGCCGACGTCCTCGCCGGTCACGGTCTTGATGACGTCCGGACCGGTGATGAACATGTGACTGGTCTGGTCGACCATCAGGGTGAAGTCGGTAATGGCGGGTGAGTACACGGCGCCACCGGCGCACGGACCCATGATCAGCGAGAGCTGTGGGACGACGCCCGAGGCCATCACGTTGCGATAGAAGATCTCGCCGTACAACCCGAGGGAGACCACGCCCTCCTGGATGCGTGCACCGCCCGAGTCGTTGATGCCGACCACCGGGCAACCCGTCTTCAGCGCCAGGTCCATGATTTTAACGATCTTCTCGCCGAAGACCTCGCCCAGGCTCCCCCCGAAAACGGTGAAGTCCTGGCTGAACACACACACCTGACGGCCGTCGACGGTGCCGTAGCCGGTGACCACACCATCGCCGTACGGACGGTTGAGGTCCAGGCCGAAGTCGTGTGCGCGGTGCCGGGCGAACGCGTCCGTCTCGACGAAGGAACCGGGGTCGAGGAATGCCTCGATCCGCTCGCGGGCCGTCATCTTGCCCTTGGCGTGCTGGGCATCGACCGCTCGCTTCGAGCCGGCGTGAACCGCTTCGTCGGTCACCCGGGTCAGCTCGGCGATCTTGCCGGCGGCCGTGAGGAGATCGGGTGCCGGAGCCGTCGAGGGATCCGGCGCGGGAACGGGAAGTGCCATGCCGGGCAGCGTACGGCGGGCGTGGCTCCACGCGCTCGATTCGAGCGAAGATTGCACATCCGGTGGTTCCGTGGCGGACGGATGGCACGCTGGCAGATATGCGGACCTCGGCGGCACAACCTCGCAGACTTCCCCTGGACAGCGGCCTGCTGGCGGCCAGCCTCTCCGGCGACGGTCTTGACGTACGGGTCGTCCAGGAAACCGGCTCGACCAACGCGGATCTCGTGGCCGCGGCGAAGGCAGGCGCCGGCGAAGGCCGGGTGCTCGTCGCCGAGCTCCAATGGGCCGGACGTGGGCGTCTTGACCGGTCGTGGACGTCGCCACCCGGCGCGGGCCTGACCTTCTCCGTGCTGTTCCGTCCCACCGTGGCGTCCTCAAACCTGGGATGGCTGCCGCTGGTCACCGGCGTCTCGCTGGTCACCACGCTGCGGCGGTTCGCGGGGATACCGGCCGTGGTCAAATGGCCGAACGACATCCTGGTGGACGGCGCCAAGCTGGCCGGAATCCTCGCCGAGGCCGTCCCCGTCCAGCCTGGAGAGGCCGCGGTGGTGGTCGGTGTCGGCCTCAACGTCGACACTCGTGCCGACGAGCTGCCACCGGGCGCCACCAGCGTGGTGCTCTGCCAGCAACAGGTGTCGCATCCCCCCACCGGTCGGGGGGAGCTGTTCATCGAACTGCTGCGGGGGCTGGTCGGCGCGTATCGAAGCTGGTCGACCGAGCCTGCGGCCGTTGGGGAGGCCTACCGGTCGGTGTGCGCAACTCTTGGTCGTCAGGTGCGGGTCGAACTGCCCGGAGGATCGGTCCTGATCGGTACCGCGACCGATGTGGACGCCCACGGTCGGCTCGTCGTCGACGGGCGGGCCTTTGCCGCGGGGGATGTCATCCACCTGCGCTGATCCGTCCCGATTCGTGCCGGGCGGTGGATGACCCGATGACCCGATGACCCCGCCTGTCACGTGCGGGTGAGACGATCGGTCTTGTGGGGTTTCCAGAGAATATTCTGACCAGTGACGAAGAGGTCGTCCTGCACCTTCACCCGCACTGGATCAGGTTGGCCGGGCCGGCGAGCGCCTTCATAGTGCTCCTCGGCCTGACGTTGTTCGGTGTGCTGGCCGTCCCGGCCGGTTCCTTCCAGCACGCGGCGCAGTGGCTCATCATCGTGGTCGCCTCGGTCGTGGTCTTCTTCGCGAGCCTGCGGCCCTGGCTCCGGTGGATCACGACGAGCTATGTGGTCACAACCGAGCGGGTCGTCATCCGGGTGGGGATTCTCTCCCGGGACGGCCGAGACATCCCGCTTCAACGGCTCAACGACGTCTCGTTCCATCATTCGTTCTGGGAACGGCTGCTGGGATCGGGCACCCTGACCATCGAAAGCGCGGGTGAACGCGGTCAGGTGGTGTTGGCGAACCTGCCGCGGGTCGAACAGGTACATGGGACGCTCTACCGGCTGGCCGAGGAGGACGACATGCGGCGTCGGGGCCTCGCCGACGATGACGACCGCGGTGCCCTGTAAGCGCCGGGCACTGTAAGGGTCAGGCCAGCGGGTCGAATCCCTTCCACCACTCGAAGAGGGACTGTGCGTCGGTGTCCGCGGCGGTGAAGCCGAGAAGGTCCTTGTCATAGGTCCAGAAGAGCACGGAGCGCTGTTCCTGCCGGGAACACAGGAGCGATCCGACGTCCGTATCGGGATCGCTCGTGAACTGCCAGGTCTCGACACCGGTTCCACCGGTCCGGCAGGTGCCGTTGGTGGTGATCCGGCTGGCGCGGAAGTCGATGTCGCTGCGTAGCGAGCTGCTGGAGTAGTAGTGGTACGCCACCACGGTAAGCCCGTTGCTGGAGCTGCATTTCAGGGACGCGTCGATGGTCGAGTTCTCCCCGGCCGGGTTCGCCGCGCAGTTGGTCAGCTCGGTGGCGTCCAACGCGGCCCAGAGCCTGCGTTCGGCTGTCGTGAAATCACCCGAGGACGCAGCGGTCGGAGGTGTTGTACGAGGCGTCGCGGACAGGGTGGGGGCTGCGGCGTTCGGCGGTCCCACCGGGATGGCAGACAGGGACCGACGCGCGGTCGGGGCCGGTCCGGGCTTGTCCGAGCCGGTCGCGGCGAGGACGACCACGGGTATGGCGACAGCGAGAACCACCGCGGCGACGATCGCCGCGATCAGGCTGTTTCGCCGCCCGGTCGACGGCGGTTGCGGCGCTGTACCCATCGGAGCGGTCGCATACGAACCCACTCCGGGCGGCGGGTAGGAGCCCGAGGACGGGTACCCGCCGGGCGGCGGGTAGGAGCCCGAGGACGGGTACCCGCCGGGCGGCGGGAAACCGCCGGATGGGCCGCTCGGCGGTGGGTACTGGCCGTACGCTCCGGCGGGCGGTTGGGTAAACGGGTACCGGGCGGTCGGGGCGTACTCGTTGCGGGACGCCGCCTGGTACTGCTGCCCGGGCGGGACCGTGCCAGGCCGCGGGTACGTATCACCCGGACCGGCCTGCGCCTGCGCATACGGACCTGGCGCATACGGACCTGGCGCGGGGGGTTCGGTGAGGATACGGGTGACGTCGGCGTCCTTCGCCGCGTTCACGGTGCCGAGTTCGTTCACGGCGAGCAGCGCGCCCAGTGGGATCGTGCTCTGGGGATCCTCGACGGGCCGAGGCTGGACCCCGGTCATCTCCGCCAACAGCGTGGACACCCGCGGCATGTGACTCGATCCGCCGGCAAGGAAGATCTCGGCCAGCTCGCCTGGCCGTACGCCGGCGCTCTCGGCGGTGCGGATCAACTCCGTCACGGTCGCGCGCAGGTCACTGTCGATGGAGGCTTCCAGATCCGCTCGGGTGACCTGGACGTCGGGCACGGATCCACCCGGCCGGATGGGGTAGCTGTCAACGGTCGACAGCGCTTCCTTCGCGGTGGTGACCTGCTGGCGCAGCTGGTTGCGTAACCGCTGCCCGGCGGGGCTCGGGTCGGCCCACAGCGCGTCCCACGCGCCCGGATCGAGGGTGCGTGCGCGTTCGGAGACCCGGCGTAGCAGGACCTCGTCGATGTCGTCGCCGCCGAAGTCGGAGATGCCGCCGGGCTCGCCTCTGATCTCGAACCCGTTGGGCGTCGCGGTGAGAATCGTCGTCGCGAGAGTCGTGGAGCCCAGGTCGTAGACGGCGACGGCCGTACCCGGCCGGAGGCTGGTCGGATCGACATGCCTGCGGGCAGCCGCAATCGGCTCCGGGATGAGGACGACGTCCCCGAGACCGGCCCTGGTGGCGGCCATCTGGAGTTTGTCGACCTCGGTGGCGCCCCATCGGACGGGCGCGGTGAGGACCACCTGCTGGGGCGCCGGCCCCGCGACATGACGCGCTGAATCATGCAGGACCTGGCGCAGAACGACCGCGATCAGCTCGATGGCGGGGAGGGACACGCCGCCGAGCTGGACCCGGTCGGTTGTCTCGAGGGCCCGCAGCGGGTTCCGCTGTGCGCGGTCAGGGTGGGTCGCCGCGAGGTCGGCGGCGGCGACACCGGTCAGCAGGCGACCATCGTCGCTCAGGGCGACAACAGTCGGCATCGGCCCGTCCGGTCCGAGCCGGAGGATTTCCGCCTGGCCGTTCACGGCAACCGCGGCGGTGGTAAAGCCGGTGCCGATGTCGACCGCGAGTGTCAGGCCGGTTGTCACGTTCCCCCGTTCACGGATTGTAAGAGCACATTATCCGGTTCCGTGGGGGTGGTCGTGTTCCGGGTGGATGTCCGATTCGCCCGAAATGGTGACCGTCTGGCCGGGACGACGTCGCTGCGTCAGGTTGATTCCTCGCGCCTGCGTCCGGTGGCGTACGGCACGATCAGATCGTTCACGATCCGCTCCATGAATCCGACGTCCACGGGCTCACCGGAAAGCAGGATTCGCTGGAGCACGAGCGCCGGGCCCAGCTCCATGAGTACTGCCCGGTCGGTCTCGGCGTTGATTTCTCCGCGCGAGATGCCGCGTTGTGCGATGACGTCGGACGCTGCTTTGCGCTGGGCGAGCAGACCGTTGCGAAGAGCGTCCCGCAGTTCAGAATTACGGGGCATCTCGGACACGAG
>NZ_CAKKTK010000120.1:0-8837 GCF_920656135.1 Frankia sp. Cppng1_Ct_nod
CTGCTGGCCCTGCCGGAGGTGGCCGCGCCCGCGGCCGCACCGACTCCGCTTGCCCACGCCGGCTGGATGGCGTCCGTAGGGGTGCCATGGCTGCTCGCCCGGCCGGCCGCGCCGATCCGCCGCCGGGTCCATGTAACCGAAGGCGTCCGTACCACTCCCATGAGGCACATGACCGGTCCGGGGTGGACCCTTCCAGGGACCACCAACCTGTTGCCGACCGTCGATCAGATGTGACCCGGAGCAATCTGGACGAGGATCGTCGCAGGACAGGGCCATTATTCCTTACCGTAGGCATGGTGATATGCGGCCAGGCTGCCTCGCCCCGGTCAGGGGCGCTCACCGGATGGGGTAACGCGTGGCTCGCCGGGCTCGTCAGCACCGACGAGGCGATCACCCAGATCCGCGAAGGTTCCGGTGGGCCGGGCGCCCCCCACACCATCGACGACCAGGGCCTCGCCCTCGGACTCGGCTGGCTGCGCACCGTCGGCGCACAACGGCTACGGCTCGTCCTGCCCGTCCCCGGGGACGTCAGCGGCCTTCCCGGGCCGGCGGAGGCCAACCGGGAAGCCCTTGCCGCCGGTGAGGCGGTCGTCGTGGTGGGCCCCGTCCCACCGCTGGTGCTGGTGCCGTCGGTGACCGCGCACGGGCCGGTGGTCGAAGGCGGCCTCGAGTCGGTGCACTGGCACTCGGCCACCGGTGCCCGCCTGCCGCCGCCACCGTCCCCGCTGCGGGCCGCGGAACACGAGCTCAACCACGCCATCCGGACCGCGACCGCCGCGCTGCTGCACCTCGACCGCGCGATGGCCCGGCCGGAGGTGCTCTCCGCGCTGCGTGACCGCCACGAGGACGAGCCCGTCCCGCTGCTCGCACCGGGCTATCCGCCGTCCGCGCACGCGCTGCTGGCGCGGGCGGTACGGGTCGCGGGTCTGATCGACCTGGCCGCCCGCGACGACGGGGCGGCGGTCACCGCCGAGGAGATCGGACGGCGTTCGACCACCCTGCGCGCACTGTCCGCGGCGGTCCGCCGGGCCTGCGAATCGGCCTACGACGCCTTCGACCCCTCGCAGTCGATGGCCCGATAGGCGCACCCGGCTGCGGGAACCGCCCGACGGACAGGACCCGTCACCGGCCGGGCGCGACCGCGCGCATCACGTCCTCGGCACAGTCCCCCCAGCCGAAGCCCACGACAACCACGGTTGTGGCTCCCGCGTCCGCGTAGCGTTGGATGCCGGCCCGGCACTGCTCCGGCGTGCCGTGGACGATGAGCTGGTCGACGACCTCGTCCGGAATCGCCGCGAGCGCGCCGCGCCGGTCGCCCGCCGCCCACGCCTCCCACATCGGGGTGAGCAGTTTCTCCCGCCCGAGCCAACGCTGGTAGGCGGCGTAGACCTCCACGTTGAGGTAGGCGGCGATCATCCGCCGGGCCTCGGTACGCAGCCGCTCGAGGTCGGGGTTGGTCGAGACGAAGACCTTGCAGACGATCTCCTTGCCCGGGTCGACCTGGGGGCGCACGGTGTCGCGCAGGTCATCCGCGGACAGCCAGTTCAGGATCACTCCGTCGGCTTCCCGCGACGCCATCCGCAGCATGCCCGGCCGCAGTGCGGCGACCAGGATCGCCGGTGGTACCTCGGGAAGCAGCCCGAGGCGGAAGCCACGCACGGTGAACGTGTCGAACGCCGCATCGACCCGCTCACCGGCGAACGCCTGCCTCAGGAAACGGACGACGTCACGGGTGTGCTTGTACGGTTCGACGAACGAGATGCCGTTCCAGCCCTGGACCATGGGCTTGGACGATGCCCCGATGCCCAGCGCGAACCGCCCGGGTGCGGCGTCGGCGAGGGTGGCCGCGGTCATCGCGAGCAACGCCGGCCCACGGGTGTAGACGGGCAGGATGGCCGTGCCCAGGCGCGCGGTGGGCACCCAGGACGAGGTGAGCGCCAGCGGGACGATGCCGTCGGTGGTGTCCGCCTCGGCGGACCAGAAGTCGGTGTAGCCACGCTCGGACAGCTCCACGAACAGGTCGCGGCTGGCGTTCAGCGGAACACCCAGCACAGGAAGGTGGACCCCGTAGCGGGCCGCCTGTGCCACACCGCCGCCGATCGCACCGTTGCTTGTTGCCACGAGTCGGGACCTCGTATCTGAACCTCAGTTGAGCCGCGGGCAGAAGTGTCCGGACGGACCGTCCGGACGTCCGCACAGCACGCACGGTGGCCGACCAGCCGCCACGATACTGCGGGCCCGTTCGACGAACGCCGTTGTCTGGTCAAGCGACAACGACACCTGCAGGGTGTCGAGCTCGGCGTCCCCTTCGGTCCGGGCCGGGCCACCGGGCGCCGTCCCGGCGGCCTCCACGAGTACCCGCTTGCCGTCCCAGGACACGGTGAGCTGGCCGAGGTGGAAGTCCTCCTCGAAGGGTGCGTCCAGCGGCGCGAGATCGACGTAGATCTCCCGTGCTTCGGGCAGGTCGACCCCGGCCGCCCGGCGTACCTGGGTGAGCAGCGTCGTCAGCCCCTCCGCCAGTGCGCTCACCTCGGCCTTCTCAAGGCCTACGGTGACGACCTGTCCACGCGAGCTGGCCTGCAGGTAGAAGTCACGTTCACCGGGCTGGCCGACGGTTCCGACCACGAAACGGTCCGGCGAATCGAACACGTACCGTTGCTGCTGGTACACCTCGTCCCTCCTCGCGGTACTACCTCGGTCAACAGTCAACGTCCTGTCGTCGGGTGTTCGTCCAGGGCAACGCCGGTGACGGCCGGTCCTGCCGTCGGATCGCCGTGGTGCGGCTCCTCGTCCGCCGCGGTACCAGCCGCGGCCGGGCGCCGCGCTCGTGGGGCGCAGCACCGCGGCGGACACACGTCATGGCTCGGTCCGAGCTCGCTCAGGGCCGCCCGCGAGACGTCACCGCGCCTGCGCTCGTCCAGCAGTTCCCGGACCATCGCGACGAACCGGCGGTCGGTCCCGACCGTGGCCGCGCGCCGGAAGGTCAGGCCGGCCGCTTCGGCACGCCCGGACGCCTCCACATCGAGATCATAAACGATCTCCATGTGGTCGCTGACGAACCCGGTCGGCACCACCACGACCGACCGGGTGGTGCCGACCGCGGCCAGACCGGCCAGGTGGTCACCGACGTCCGGGGTGAGCCAGGGGACCTCCGGCGGTCCGCTGCGGCTGACATAGGCAAGATCGTAGGGGTGGCGACGGCCGGTACGCGACGCCACCCTGTCCGCGATCACGGCGGCGGTGGCCGCGAACTGCCGCGGGTAGGAGTCGCCGTCCGGGCCGCTGGCCGCGGACTGCGCGAGGGGGATCGAATGGGCGACGAAGACCAACCGCGCGGTGTCCCGCAGAGATCTCGTGATGGTCTCCAACGCGGCCACGACATTGTCGACCATGGGCAGGACAAAGCCGGGATGGTCGAAGTAGTGCCTCAGTTTGATCAGCTCCGGCGCGCCCGGTCCGACCTCGGCCCGCGCGTCCGCCAGGTTCTCCCGGTACTGACGGCACCCGGAGTAGGAGGCGTAGGCGGACGTCACGAAGCAGGCCGCCCGCCGGATACCGTCCTGGCGCATCCGTTCGAGCGCGTCGGTGAGGAACGGAGACCAGTTGCGATTGCCCCAGTAGACGGGCAGCGGCGCAAGCTCGGTGGCGAGCGCCGTCAGCAACGCCTCGTTCTGGTCGTTGATCGGGCTACGGCCACCGAACCGGTGGTAGTGCGCGGCGACCTCGGCCAGCCGCTCGTCGGGGACGCCCCGCCCCCGGGTGACGTTACGCAGGAAAGCCATGACGTCCGCCGGAGCCCGGGGCCCGCCGAAGGAAACCAGCAGCAGTGCGTCGATCGCCGTTGGCTGGGCACCGGTGGGTTCGGCACCGGTGGGTTCGCATCGGCCCGATGCGGACCGTCTTTCGCTCGACACGCCGCAATCGTCTCCCGTGCCCATGGCGTGGTGCATCCCGGGCCGGTATCTCGGGGCGATCCGTCCGAGATGGGCGCCGCGCCTCGGACCGGAAACACCTCAGACCACAAGCGCCTCAGCCGAATCGGGGTCGCAGCTCGCTGACGTACTCCGGAAAGTAAGTCGGGATCACCGATAGGTCGAAGGTACGCAGGATCGCGCCCGCCGGTTCCCGCGCCAGCAGGAACGCGAACGACTCGCGGACCAGCGCGGACGTTGTCGCCTGGTCCGGATCGGCAAGCGCGAGGTCCGCAAGAATAGCGTCACCGACAGTAACCTGGAAGTGGAACGCCCGTCCCTCGACGTCACCAGCCGTCTCCTCGGCGATCTCGACGTCGAACGCACGAGCGTCCCGTGGCTCCACCCGTATCACGCTCATCCGGCCCACCTCACGACTCGTGGTCGTCAGTGCCCCATGCCGAGCCCGCCGTCCACCGGGATCAGCGCTCCGGTGATGAAGGACGCCTGCGTCGACGCCAGGAACACCACCAGTGCGGCCACGTCCTCCGGCTCACCCATCCGCCGGACCGGCACCTGCGTGACGATGTTATCCCGCTGAGCGTCGGTGAGCGCGTCGGTCATGTCCGTGTGGATCGGGCCGGGAGCGACCACGTTGGAGGTGATGCCGCGGGGGGCGAGCTCGCGGGCCAACGACCGGGAGAACCCGATCAGGCCCGCCTTGGACGCCGCGTAGTTCGCCTGCCCGGGCCCACCCATCATCGCGGAGACCGACGAGATGAAGATCAGCCGTCCACGTCGCATCCGCAGCATGGGCCGAGCCGCCCGCTTCGCCACCCGGTACGCGCCGAGCAGGTTGGTGTCGACGACCTCCCGCATCGCATCCTCGCTCATGGTGAGCAGAAGCGTGTCGCGGGTGATCCCAGCGTTGGACACGAGCACCTCGACCGGCCCGAGTTCCGCTTCCACCTCGGCAAACGCCTTGTCGACGCCCTCCGCGCTGGTGACGTCCAACCGGACGCCGTACATCCCGGCAGGGGCCTCTCCCCCACGGCTCGCGACGGCCACCCGGTCGCCGGATGCCGCCAGCGCGGCCGCGCACGCGGCGCCGATCCCTCGATTGCCCCCGGTCACAAGCACTACACGTCCCTGGTCCTCCACCATGGGTCGGATGGTAACCGGCGCATGTCACGGTCAGAGGTATTCACTTTGAGTGACACACCGAACCCGCTCGACGGTGGACATCGTATGGCTTCCGTCCCTGCCCGGGCGGACGCTTCACGAGATGATGCTCCGGTGCGCCTGACGATCAGAGTTCGCCCGGGATCGGCCCGGACGTCGGTTGGCGGCCATCAGATGGGCGGCCATCAGATGGGCGGCCGCCACGAGACATCCGCCGGCGACACGTCGGGCGAGGCCGGGATGCTGATCGTGCGGGTCACCGCCCCCGCTGTGGACGGCCGGGCAACCGAGTCTGCGCTGCGGGCGCTCGCCACAGCCTTCGGCGTGCGCCGCCGCGAGGTCGTGCTGGTCCGGGGCTCGACAAGCCGTACGAAGATCGTTGAAATCGGCGGAATGCCCGAACCCGCGTTGCGTACCCGCCTGGCCGAACTACGCGCCCCGCCGGGTGACCCCGCCGGGTGACGCCCATCCGGCACAACCTTCACCACCGGCAGATCGTCCGGACAGTGGACAGGTCGCGTCTTCATGGATCTCGTCATGGATCTCGTCATGGACGGAGGCCAGGTTGCTGCAGTCACCGGCGCAGCACGTCACCGGAACCGAACCACTGGACCTGCGCGCCCTCACGGAGATCGAGCGGCGGTTACGCGGGCTCGCGACCGCGGTCGCCGACACCGCGGTCGCCGACACCGCGGTGTCGAGCATCGTCACCGTGCTGTGGTTCGACGCGCTGCGCGCCGGTGACCGGGTGTGGGTGCCGCCGGGTGCCTTCCCGCTGGTGGACGCGGCCCACCGTCTGCTCGGCCGCTCCGACCTGGCAGAGCTCGCAACCTTGACGGGCCGCGCCGGGCCCACCGTGACGGTGTGGGCGGCGATCGCGGCGCGGTTGCGCGCCGGGCATCCCGGTCTGGGCTGGTCCGGACGCCAGATCTGCCTGCTTGACCATGCCCGACTGGTCGACGGCTCGCACTGGGAGTCCGTGACCGATCCGCGGGTCCGCAACCTCGGCGAACTGCTGTGGGTGGTCACGGTCCGCACCCCCGCGACCGCGGCGATCGCCACCGAGACGGGGGTCGCCGGCCAGGCCGGCTTCTTCACGTCCGCCGGTTGGCAGGTACTGACCGTCGGCTATGGACGAGCGCTGTCGGCCCTGTTCCACCGGCCCGGCGGCCAGGCGCTGCGGCACCGGCTCGACGGGATGACCAGCGCCGACCACGAGGTCCTCGTGCGGTCACGAGGACCGAAACTGCGCCGCGGCCTCGCCGGTCACGAGCCGTCCGGCGCCGGTATCACGCGGCTGCTCGACGAGCTGTCCGATGACGAGATCGCCACAGCGCTGCGAGATGTCGGCGGCAACGACCTGCCCCTGCTGGTGGACGCGTTCGACGAGGTCGACCCGACCCGTCCGACCGTCCTGTTCGTGCACGTCGGCGAACGGCCCGACGCGGCGATCGGGCCCCGGTCCGACGAGGTGTGGGAGCCGCCGCCGGCCGACAGCCCGGCCTTCCGCCTGGCCGCCCGCATCGGGCAGCGCATCGGACGCCGGCCGGTCGACCTGGCGCCCGCGCCGGCCGTCCCGGCGGAGCTGGACCGGTCCTACCTCGGACGGGTCTCGACCCTGGCCGCGTTCGGTACCCTCCTGCGCGATCTCGCGGGCAGCGCTCCGGCCGTGGCCTCCCGGATGGTCACAGCCGCCACGGCCGATGCCGTCTCGGCGCTGACCGGCTGGATGGCCGCCACGGGCACCTGGTCAACGGGCTCGCCCACCGGGCAGGACGGACGCCCCGGCCGGCACCTGGCCGAGTCCGCCTCACCCGGGATACTCGGCGACCTGCTCGGCGGGCTGGGCTCGACCTGGCACACGCTCGGCCGGCCCGTCCTCCCGATCGGCGTGACGGGCGGCACGGGCGGCGACCGGGCGCTGGCGGGTTGGTGCGCCCGGACCGCCCCTGGCGCCCAGTCCGTCCTTGTCGTGCTCACCGACCCGTCCGCCGCGAACGTGGGCTCCCCGTCCGCCGCAGATGCCACGGTGGTCGACTGGGAACCCGCGTTCGCCCAGGACCTTGCCTGGTGCACGCTGGAGGCGATCGGTCGGCTCGGCCGGCCGGACGGCCACTCGACCGTCCTGCGGGTCTCGCCGTGCCCGCTCGAGCAGGCACTGGCCGCGATACCCACGCAGGCGGCCGGGCGGGCACGGCGGCGGGCACAGGTACTGGCCGGCGGTTACCGGCTGCGCAGCGGGGGAACCGACCCGGTGGTGACCCTGGTCGGCGTCGGCGCGGTCATGGCCGATGTTCTCGCCGCGGCCGACGAGCTGGCCGCCGGGCTGGGCCGCGGCGTCGGGGTGATCTGCCTGACCTCTCCCGGCCTGGTCTTCCAGGCCCTGCAGGCACGCCGCGGCCTGCGGGCAGGCACGGTCGCGATCCTCGACGAGATCTTCCCTGCCGACCGTCGCAGCCCGCTGGTCACCGTGACCGCCGGTGACCCTCGCACGCTGGGCTTCCTCGCCGGTGTCCACGGCGATCCCATCTCCACGCTGGGTTTCGGCATGGCGCTGCCGGTGGACGCGACCACGATCGTCGGCGCGGCCCTCGACCTGCTGGACGAGACCGAGGGCTGAGCGGTCGGTCGCCCGGCGGTGTCGTCAGTCGCCGAGGTAGGGCTGCGCGAGTCGGGCGCTCGCCCCACCGTCGACCGGCAGCGCGATACCGGTGACATTCGCCGACGCGTCCGACGCCAGCCACAGCACGGCCTCGGCGACGTCCTGGGCGGTCGACGTCCGGCCGAGGGGGATCTGCCGCTCGTAGCGGGCGAGCCGCTCGTCACCGCCGATCCGTCCGGTGAACCGTGGGCTGGCAACGGCTCCGGGCACGACAGCGTTCACCCGGACCCCGGCGGGTCCGTACTCGACCGCCGCGGAGCGCACCAGCTGCAGCACACCGGCCTTGGCCGTCCCGTAGGCGCCAGCTCCCGGCACCGCCGCGAGACCGGCACCGGAGGCCGTGACGATGATCGAGCCATGCCTGGCCGGCGCCATGACCCGCAGGGCCGCGCGGACGCAGAAGAAGTTGGCGTCGAGGTTGAGCGCGATCTCCGCATGCCATCCGGCATCGTCGACGGACGCCAACGGGCCCTGCGCGAGGCCGGCGCCCGCGTTGCTGTGGAGGATGTCGAGCCGTCCCCGCCTGGCCACGACTTCGTCGACGAGTCCGTCGACGAAGTCCGACCGGGTGACGTCCCCGGCGCGTTCCTCGGCGCTGCCCCCGTCGGCGTGCACCTGCGCGACCGTCTCCCTGGCCCGGTCGGCCGCGAGGTCGTTCACCACGACATGAGCGCCCCGAGCTGCGAGCAGGCGCGCGGTGGCCCGCCCGATCCCCGAACCGGCTCCGGTGACGATCGCCGTGCGGCCCTCAAGATGACCAGTCATTGCATCCACCTCCGTTGAACAAATCACCAGACCCACCGTGGAACCGGTCTTCCCCCATGCGCAGACCCCGCCGCGCCCGGTGGTCGACAGGCAGAAACCAGGCAGATAAGTTGACTCTAAGCAGATGGATCCGGGGCAGGACGGAGAACGGCGATGGCAGGGACACTTGCCGGGCGCAAGGCCCTCATCACCGGCGCGGGGCAGGGGATCGGTCGCGGGATCGCCCTCGCGTTCGCCGAACAGGGTGCGGCCGTCACCCTCGTCGGCCGCACCGAGTCGAAGCTGATCGAGGTGGCGAAGGAGATCCGGGACCTCGG
>NZ_CAKKTK010000121.1:0-8609 GCF_920656135.1 Frankia sp. Cppng1_Ct_nod
GTTCCGGCCGTGGCGTCCGCCCGCGCGCCGGCGGACCGCAGCCGTGCTGCGCGGTCGGCCACATCGGCCGGGTCGGGCACGGTGAGCGCGGTGAGGCGCCGCAGCGCCGCCACCTCACCGTCGACACCACTGCCGCCGACAGCGGGGCTGTTGCCGCTGCCCCCGCTGACCGCTGATTGCGCGCTGTCGAGATCCCACGCCTTGGAGACCTTCGAGGCGAGTGCCGCCGAGATGGCTTTCGCCCGTGGGTCGTCCGAGGTTGCGAGGGCGGCGAGCAGCACCGTTCGGCCGTCGCGGACGGCCTTGTGCGCCTTGTCGAGGGCGCTGTGCGCCTGTTGCAGCAGGGTGTGGGTGTCGGTCAACTCGGTGAGCCGGAGCAGCCCGCCCAGCGCGTCGAAGATCTTCGCGTTGCCGTCCGTGATCAGGCCGCTCAGCTCCGAGTAGGCGAGGAACGGCCGGAAGTTGGCGAGTGCCTCCCGCCACGGCAGGTCGGCCAGCGGACGGGCGGTCTCGCCGGGCAGGCGCACCGTGGTCGTCGCGGCCAGCAGGTCGGTGTCGTCTGCCTGCCAGGCCCGTACGACCCGGATGGGCCGTGGCGCGCCCTCCGACGTCAGCTCCACCTCGACCCGAGGCGCGTCCTCGCAGTGCAGGTTGCGCCAGCCGTCCCGCCAGATCTTCCCGCGCTGGAGGCGCTCGTTCGTCTCGGTGAGGGCCAGTTCGACGGCCTCGGCGAAGCTCGACTTCCCGGAGCCGTTGCGACCGGTGACGAGCGTGAGGCCGGGGCCGGGCCGCAGGCTGAGCGTCTTCGTCGGGCCGATGCCGCGGAAGCCGCAGACCGAGATGGACGTGAGATACATGCCCGGGATCGCGGCTGCGTCGGGACGGACGGCCCGTTGCGGCGCTGACGGGCGCGGTGTCGTGGCGCCACCGAGAACGCCAGCCAGGGCGTCGGCCCCCTCGAAGGCGGCGAGCACCAGATCGGCGGCCAGGTCGGACGCGCCGGCCTCGGCCAGTTCGTCGAACAACTGCTCGTAGAGGGCGCTTCGCGTCGGGTCCATGGTCGTGACCTCCGCGGGGGGCGAGAGGGTGTGGTGTCCGGGCTGCCCCCCGAGCGGCCCGGACGGAGATCACCGTGCGCCAGGGGACTCCAAAAGTCATCAGGGGGAATTGATAAACCTGCTTATCACTCGATGGAGTCGACGACTAGATGCTTCCCAGTAGCCTGTGAGTCGCCGGAGCGATCAGGGGAGGTGCGCGGTGGAGAGCGATGGGGCCACCATGGCGCTGCAGGACGTCGCGGATCTGGCGCGGGTTCGCCGTCAGGTCGTGAGCATGTGGCGCATCCGCCCGCAGGTGCGCGGTCAATACCTGCCCTTTCCCGAGCCGGTGGAGACCTCCGGCGGGATAGAACGATTCCCGCGCGACGAGGTCGTCGCGTGGCTGGCGCGTACCGGCCGGGGCAACAACGCGGAGGCGAATCTCGACGCACCGGCGTTGAGTGTGCCGGAGGGCGTTTCGCTGGACGAGCTCGTGACCTGGCTCTGCCTGGCGACGCTCACCGGGCAGGAGTTAGCCGAGACAACACCGGAGCAACGCCTCGCGCGAGCGCGTTCGGTCGACCCCGCTGACGAGATGCTGCTACGCGAGATAGCGGTTGCTGCGCCGGCTACCAGCACCCTGCGGTTTGTCGACGACCTGGTGGAGGCGTCGTACGGTGCCCGCGAGGCACTTGACCGCCTGGAGCAGGGCCGGGCGGCCCGAGCACGAGGCGCGCGCGACCTCACGTCCGAGGCGGTCGGCCTTATCCACGCCGTCGCTAATGCCTGCGCACTCCACCTCGACCCAGAGGGCGTGCCACTCGTGCACGTCGGCCCTGTCACGAGCGTGACCCTGGCAATCGCCGAGTCGTTCGCCCAGCTCGCGGTCGCCGGTGATACTGCGGACCTCCGCGACGTCAGGCGGCGGGCGGCGATACGCGGCATCGAGACGGCCGGAGCGGCGGTGGCGCCGAGCGTCCGCGTGATGTCGGTCGTCGGCAGGACGGCGGAGGAGATCCTCGATCTGCTCGACAACCTCGTGCTCGACCTCGGCGACGGGGAACTCGCGGTGGTTGTCGGCCCGGCCGCCGTCCTGTGCGACGACCTTCACGGCGAGCAGGAGAAGCACCGCGCGCAGACACTTCGTTCCGAAAGCCTCGCCGTCGCGCTTCGGCTGCCCCGGGGTCTGTGGCGGGAGGCGCATCGGCAGGCGCTGGGCCTGTGGGTCTGCGCGCCCGGCGGCTCCTCGCGCCACCCGCTGGTGGCCGACCTGGCCGCGTTCACCCGGGACGAGCTGGACCTCGACGACCTCGCCTCTGACGTGGCCGCCGCCGTAGCCGCCACGGCGTTGGCCGTCCGTAGCCGGGCGTTCCGCTATCTTCGCCCGCACGATCTCCAGCGCATCCTGAGTGCCCGCGCCGCCGTCGTGCCGCGCGGGGCGCGGGCGGCGCGGCTGGCCACGACGGAGCTCGACCGGCACATTGCCGCGATCAACACGGGCACCCTGGTGACGAGCGAGCCGATCCAACCTTTCGACGTCCTGGTCGAGCGCGCCCCAGGGTCGATGCTGCTGAGTCGGCGGTCGCTCGGCGAGCTGAAGGACATGAAGCAGCTACGGGTACTGCGCGGCAGCCGCATCAATCCCGGACACGCCGATCCGGCCGGGTCGGTGCGAGTTCTCGCGGCGATCGACCCACACCGTTCGATGCTGCTGGACCCGTTCGACGCGGCGAGGCTGTACCCGCAGGCAGCCCGTACCGAGCCGGGAGATGTGGTGATCGCAGAACGGCCCCGCCCCGTCGCGACGGTCGACGACCACGGCGGATCATTAGTGGCCTCACCGTCGAAGATTCTCAGGATTGGACCGGGTGTCGGTATCGGCCCGCACACGGTGGCAGCGATCATCAACCGGCTGCCGGACGAGCCCGCCGAGTGGCAGACCTGGAACGTGCCGATCCTCGACACCGCCGAGATGGAGCAACTGGATGCGGCGCTCGTCGCGGCGGCGAACCACGAGGCGAGCCTGCGGCGCCACCTGGCCGCGACCGGGGATCTCGTCTCCGCCATGATCGACGGGGTCGCCGCCGGAGCGGTGGCCCTGACCGTACGGACAACGCAGTAGCACCACAACGCAGGAGGAAGGACAGGCAGCATGCCGCCCCGCACCAAGAAGGAACCGTCGGCGCCCTCGACGATGAAGGAGCTCAAGGACACCCTCTGGAAGGCCGCCGACCGGCTCCGCGGCTCGCTGTCCGCGAACCAGTACAAGGACGTCATCCTCGGCCTGGTGTTCCTCAAGTACGTCTCCGACGCCTACGACGAGCGCCGCGAGACCATCCGTGCCGAGCTGACGGCCGAGAACTACGACGACGAGCAGATCGAGGATCTGATCGACGACCCCGAGGAGTACCAGGGGTACGGGGTCTTCGTCGTGCCGCCCCTGGCCCAGTGGACGCACCTGGCGGAGAACGCCAAGGGCAGGCCAGCCGAGGGCAACGAGCCGGCCAAGAACATCGGCCAGCTCATCGACGAGGCGATGGACCTGGTCATGAAGGCCAACCCGACGCTGCAGGGCACGCTGCCCCGCCTCTACAACAAGGACAACATCGACCAGCGCCGCCTCGGCGAGCTGATCGACCTGTTCAACAGCGCCAGGTTCAGCCGGCAGGGCGAGCACCGCGCCCGCGACCTCATGGGTGAGGTGTACGAGTACTTCCTCGGCAACTTCGCCCGCTCGGAGGGCAAGCGGGGCGGCGAGTTCTTCACCCCGCCGAGTGTGGTGCGCGTGATCGTCGAGCTGCTGGAGCCCTCACACGGCCGGGTGTACGACCCGTGCTGTGGGTCGGGCGGCATGTTCGTCCAGACCGAGAAGTTCATCTACGAACACAACGGTGACCCGAAGGACATCGCGATCTACGGCCAGGAGAGCCTGGAGGAGACCTGGCGGATGGCGAAGATGAACCTCGCCATCCACGGCATCGACAACAAGGGCCTCGGGGCGCGGTGGGGTGACACGTTCGCCCGCGACCAGCACGCGGACCTCCAGATGAACTATGTGATGGCGAATCCGCCGTTCAACATCAAGCACTGGTCACGTAACACGGAAGACCCGCGCTGGAAGTTCGGCGTGCCGCCGGCCACCAACGCCAACTACGCCTGGATTCAGCACATCCTGTACAAGCTCGCCCCGGGCGGCAGCGCTGGTGTGGTGATGGCCAACGGCTCGATGTCGTCGAACTCCAACGGCGAGGGCACCATCCGCGCCCAGATCGTCGAGGCCGACCTCGTCTCCTGCATGGTCGCCCTGCCGACCCAGTTGTTCCGTAGCACCGGCATCCCAGTGTGCGTCTGGTTCTTCGCCAAGGACAAGCGGGCCGGGGAGTACGGAGGGGTGGACCGCTCCGGCCAGGTGCTGTTCATCGATGCCCGCAACCTCGGCTATATGGTCGACCGCGCCGAGCGCGCCCTGTCGAACGAAGACATTGCCAAGATTGCCGACACTTTCCACGCCTGGCGCGGCACCCGCTCCGCCGCCCAGAAGAAGCTGAGCTACGAAGACATCCCCGGCTTCTGTAAATCAGTAGGCATCCCCGACATCAAAGCCGCCGACTACGCCCTCACCCCAGGCCGTTACGTCGGCGCCGCTGACGTAACGGACGACGGCGAACCTATCGACGATAAGATCGAACGGCTGACCAAGAACCTGCTGGCGGCATTCGACGAATCGGCACGACTGGCATCGGTCGTGCGCGACCAGTTGGAGCGACTCGATGCGTGAGTGGGGGATGGTTCTACTTGGAGATGTGGCCGCAGAGGTTACCGTTGGCTACGTCGGACCGATGGCACACGAGTACAAGGACTCGGGCGTGCCATTTCTTCGATCACAGAACGTTCGCCCACATCGAATAGATATTGCCGACGTCAAGTATGTTGACGAGGAGTTCCATAATAGCATCATAAAATCGTCTCTCCGGCCGGGGGATGTCGTCACTGTGCGAACGGGAAAACCTGGCCAAACCGCCGTGGTGCCAGACTGGCTTACTTCGGCAAATTGTTCCGACCTCGTCATAACTCGACCAGGACCATACCTCGATGCGCGATGGCTAAGTTACTATTTGAACTGGGTAACTGGCAGTCAAATTTCCGCGCAGCTTGTAGGTGCGGTACAGCAGCACTTCAATGTGAAGGCAGCAAAGAGTCTCCAGATCGCACTTCCCCCGATAGTTGATCAGCAGGCTATTTCGAGGCTTCTGGGGGCACTCGACGACAAGATCGCCGCCAACGAGCGCATCGTCAACCTCTCAGATAAGCTGGCGGAAGCTGTTCTTCTTGCGGCTCTCGATGGCAGTTTCTCGCCGCTCGCCGCTCAGGCGTTCGTGACAATGGGTTCGTCCCCTCCAGGAACGAGTTACAACGAGAAGGCGGATGGACTTCCCTTTTATCAAGGTGTTAGGGATTTCGGTGTCCGCTTTCCTCTGCGACGGGTATGGACGACCGCACCTGTGCGAACGGCCAACGCGGACGACACTCTTGTCAGCGTTCGCGCTCCCGTGGGAAGGACCAATATTGCGAACGAAAATCTGTGTATCGGACGTGGTGTTGCAAGCCTACGATCTCACTTTGGATCTCCGATGACCCTGTTTCATCAGGTACGAGCCGCACACGAGTCCTGGGCGCCCTATGAGGCCGAAGGTACTATTTTTGGGGCGATTACCAAGAGGCAACTCGAAGCCGTTCTCCTACCAGTGGTTCCTTCAGAGGCGAGGGCGAGGGTGGAGCTGGCGCTTGCGGCGATAGAGAACCGAATAGCGGCAGCACTTTTCGAGAACGATTCTTTGGCGACTACAAGGGATCAGCTACTGCCACTACTGATGGCCGGGAAAGTTCGTCTTCGTGATGTGGTGGGAGTCGTGTGATGGTGGGGCAGCAGGGGTTCAGTGAGGCGGACTGGGAGGGGGTGGCGCTCGAGACGCTTGCTGAGCAGGAGTGGCGGGCGCTGCCGGGAACCGCCGTGACACCGGGCGCTGAGAATGGTCGGGCGTCGTGGGATGACATCGTGCTTCCGGGGCGGGCGCTGGCCGCGATGCGGGCGTTGAACCCGCAGGTGCCGGCGGAGTACCTGGAGCAGGCCCTGGCGGAGATCATTCAGCCGACCTCGCAGGATGCCATCGCGGAGAACTACCGGCTGCACCAGATCTGCGTCCAGGGCTATCGGGGGGTCAGCTACATCGACGCTGACGGTGTCGAGCAGAACCCCACCATCCGGTTGGTCAGTCATCAGGTCGGCGACAACGAGTTACTTGCCGTCAACCAGGTCACCGTCCGGACGGCGGAGGTCGAGCGCCGTTTCGACGTCGTGCTCTACCTCAACGGCCTGCCGATCGCGATCTTTGAGCTGAAGCGGGCGGGGTCGGCCAAGGCCGACCTCGACGCCGCGCACGCCCAGTTGGCGACCTACCTGCGTGAGTTCCCGATGGCCTTCCGGTTCGCCGTCGTGACGGTGATCAGCGACGGGATCACCGCTCGCTACGGCACCCCGTTCACGCCGCTGAACCATTACTCGCCCTGGAACGTCGACGACGACGGAAAGCCGGTGAAGCTCGGCGAACCCGTCGACGACGTCCATCTCGCCACCGAGCTCGAGTTTCTGATCGAGGGCGTGTTCAACCCTGAGCGGTTTCTCCAGTTGCAACGCAACTTCACCGCCTTCGACGGCGGGGCCGATGGCTACGCGAAGCGGATCGCCAAGCCCCACCAGTACTTCGCCGTCGCCAAGGCGGTCGGCACGACGGTCGCCGCGGTCGAAAGCAACGGCAAGGCCGGTGTCGTGTGGCACACCCAGGGCTCCGGCAAGTCCATGGAGATGGAGCTGTACGCCCACCTGGTGGCCGTCCAGCCCAAGCTCAAGAACCCGACCCTCATCCTGGTGACCGACCGGCGGGAGCTGGACGGCCAGCTCTTCGAAGCCTTCAACCGCTCCCTCCTGCTGAGCGAGTCTCCGATCAAGGTGACGACCCGCGCGCAGCTACGCGACGAACTGGCCAGCCGTGCGACGGGCGGCATCTACTTCACCACGCTGCAGAAATTCGGCCTCAGCAAGGCAGAGAAGGACGCCGGCCTGGACCATCCGCTGCTGTCAGAGCGGCGCAACATCATCGTCATCGCCGACGAGGCGCATCGCAGCCACTACGACGACCTTGACGGCTACGCCCGCCACCTGAAGGATGCCCTTCCGAATGCCGCGCTGATCGCCTTCACCGGGACGCCGATCTCCTTCGAGGACCGCAACACCCGCGAGGTGTTCGGCGACTACATCGACATCTACGACCTGACCCGGGCCGTCGAGGACGGGGCGACCGTCCCCGTCTACTTCGAACCGCGGCTGCCGAAGGTCGCCCTGGCCAAGGACGTCAGCGAGGAAGATCTTGACCGGGCCGCCGACGAGGCCACGGCCGGGCTTGACGAGGTGGAGCGGGCGAAGATCGAGAAATCGGTCGTTGTGATCAACGCCGTGTACGGGGCGCCGGCCCGGCTGGCCTCGCTCGCGGGCGAGATCGTCACGCACTGGGCGGCCCGCTCGGGGGAGATGCGAAAGTTCATCGGCTCCCCGGGCAAGGCGTTCATCGTCGGCGCGACCCGCGAGATCTGCGCCCGCCTCTATGACGAGATCGTCAAGCTCAGACCGGAGTGGCACCACGACGCCGTCGACAAGGGTGTGATCAAGGTCGTGTACTCCGGCTCGGTGCAGGACGTCATGCCGGTGGCGAAGCATGTCCGCCGCGAGGGGCAAAACAAGACCATCCAGAAGCGGCTGCGTGACGCCGAGGACGAACTGCAGATCGTCATCGTCAAGGACATGATGCTCACCGGCTTCGACGCGCCACCGCTGCACACGCTCTACCTCGACCGCCCGCTCAAGGGCGCCCTGTTGATGCAGACGCTGGCGCGGGTGAACCGCACCTTCCGCGGCAAGCCGGACGGGCTGCTCGTCGCCTTCGCCCCCCTGGTCGACAACCTGAGCCGGGCGCTCGCCGAGTACACCGACACCGACCGGGCCAAGAAGCCGGTCGGCAAGAGCATCGACGAGGCCGTCGACCTCACCACCACGCTCATAGCCTCCCTGGACGAGCTGTGCGCCGGCTATCCGTGGCGGAAGCAGTTGACCGGTGCCCAGAAAAGCTGGGTCAAGGCTGTCTATGGACTCACCAACTACCTGCGCTCCCCGACCACCCCCGGCAACCAGGTGGCGGAAGGCGAAGAGACCATCGGCGACCGCTTCCGCAAACTGTCCAACCAACTGGCCCGGGCGTGGGCGCTGTGTTCGGGCAGCCAGACTCTCGAGCACCTACGCTCCACGGCGAGGTTCTACGAGGAAGTCCGGGTCTGGATGGGCAAGTTCGACGCCCAGCAGCGGCAGGCCGAGGGCAAACCGGTACCGGAAGAGATCCAGCGGATGCTCGCCACGCTGGTCGCGACCTCGACCGCCTCCGGCGAGATCATCGATATCTACGAGGCCGCCGGCCTACCGAAGCCGTCGCTCTCCGACCTTGGGCCGGAGTTCCACGTCAAGGC
>NZ_CAKKTK010000122.1:0-1290 GCF_920656135.1 Frankia sp. Cppng1_Ct_nod
AGCCAGTAGCGGTCGTGTTGGAAGGCGTAGGTCGGTAGATCGACGGGGGTACCGGGAGGTAGAACGGTGTTCCAGGCGATGGGTGCGCCGTGAACGAACAAGGTAGCCAGGCCGGTCAGCAGGGCACGGACCTCGTCCCGGCCACGGCGTTGCAGACCGATCCCACTCAGCTGGCCGGTGATGTCACTGACAGCGCTGGCCAACGTCGCGTCCGGGCCGACCTCCACGGCCAGGTCCGTCCCCCGACCGGCCATGGTCTGGACCCCGTCAGCGAACCGCACCGTGCGCCGCAACTGCGCCGCCCAGTAATCAGGATCAGCAAGCTCGTCACCGGTGGCAAACCGGCCAGTCAAAGTCGACACCACCGGTATCGATGGATGCTGGGCGGGGACACCGGCGACTACCCGACGAAACCGCTCGGCCGCCCGGTCCATCAACACCGAATGAAACGCCTGACCGACCGCCAACCGCCGACTCCGCCACCCACGCCGGTCACAGTCGACGACAACCGACTCCACCGCGTCCACCCGCCCAGAAATCACCACCGCCGACGGTCCGTTCACCGCCGCGATCTCCACCCCTTCCGGTAACAACCCGGCCACATCCGACTCGGACGCCGCGACCGCCACCATCGCACCCGCCTCGGTCACCTCATCCATCAACTCACCACGCGCCACCACCAGCCGCACCGCGTCCTCCAGCGACCACACCCCCGCGACATGAGCAGCGACGAGCTCACCCACCGAATGACCCATCACAACCTCAGCCCGCACCCCCCAGGCCTCCAACTGCCGCCACAAAGCAAGCTCGAAAACAAACAACGCCGGCTGCGCCCATCGAGTGGAATCCACCCGCTCCACCGGACCGGTGAACATCACCTCCCGTAACGATCCACCAACCAACCCATCCACCAACCCACACACCTCATCCACCACCCGACGAAACACCCCCGGCAGCGAATACAACCCCGCACCCATCCCCACCCGCTGCGACCCCTGGCCCGAGAACATCACCCCCACAGCCGGCGTACCCGCCCGACCGGCGGTCACCACACCCGCCGCCGGAACCCCACCGGCCACAGCGGCCAACCCCGACCGCAATTCCTCCAGACCGTCCCCCAAAACAACCGCCCGATACTCGAACACCGACCGGCACGCCGCCAACGACCACCCCACATCCATCACCGACACCCCAGCATTCCCATCCAACCAACCCAACAACCGGGCCGCCTGCCCCCGCAACGCCCCCTCCGACCGACCCGACACCACCCACCCAACAACCGGAAACGCC
>NZ_CAKKTK010000122.1:2053-9195 GCF_920656135.1 Frankia sp. Cppng1_Ct_nod
GTACCCGAATCCGAATCACGCCCCTCGCGGTTCTCGACCTCAGGCGCCTCCTCGATAATCACGTGCGCGTTCGTGCCGCTCGCGCCGAACGACGACACGCCAGCCCGACGCGGCCGACCGGCACGCACCCACGGCCGCGCCTCAACCGCCACCTCGACCGCACCCGACGACCAGTCCACCGCAGGCGTGAGATTGTCGGCGTGCAGGGTCGCCGGGATCGTCCCGTTGCGCAGCGCCAGCACCATCTTCATCACGCCACCCACACCGGCGGCGGCCTGCGTGTGGCCGATGTTCGACTTCAACGATCCGAGAAAAACCCGGCCGCTGTCGCGGCGGCCGTAGGTAGCCAGCACCGCCTGCACCTCGATCGGATCCCCCAGCCGGGTCCCGGTACCATGGCCTTCCACCACGTCGACGTCGTCGACGGACAGGTTTCCGGCCGCCAACGCTTCCCGGATCACCCGCTGTTGCGCACGACCGTTAGGTGCTGTCAACCCATTCGACGCACCATCCTGATTCACCGCCGAACCCCGCACCACCGCCAACACCCGCCGACCCGCCCGCCGAGCATCCGACAACCGCTCCAGCAGCAGAACACCGACCCCCTCACCCCAGCCGGTGCCATCCGCAGCCTCGCCGTAGGCCTTGCAACGGCCATCCGGCGACAACCCACGCTGCCGACTGAACTCCAGAAACTCGCCAGGACGCGACATCACGGAGGCGCCCCCGACCAGTGCCAGCGAGCACTCGCCCGACCGCAGCGCCCGCACCCCAAGGTGCAGCGCGACCAGTGAGGACGAACAGGCGGTGTCGATCGTGATAGCCGGTCCCGCCAGTCCGAACACGTACGCGATCCGCCCTGAAAGGAAGCTCGCGGTATTGCCGGCGAGCAGGTATCCCTCGAAACCTTCCGGGGCGTCGTGCATGGCCAGGTAGTCCTGGTTGGTGAAGCCGATGAAAACACCGGTCCGACTGCCCCGCAGCCACTTTCGGTCTATTCCAGCTCGTTCAATGGCCTCCCACGACGTCTCCAGCAACAACCGCTGCTGCGGATCCATCGCCAACGCCTCACGCGGCGAGACGCCGAAGAACTCGGCGTCGAACTCCGCCGCGTCGTAGAGAAATCCCCCCTCACGCACGTAGCTCGTCCCGGGACGCTCCGGGTCGGGGTCATAAAGGGCAGCCAGATTCCAGCCGCGATCCGTCGGAAACCCCGAGATCGCGTCCCGGCCCTCCGACACCAGACGCCACAGTTCCTCTGGCGTGCTGGCGCCTCCCGGATAGCGGCAGGCCATTCCGACAATGGCGATCGGATCAACCGCCTCCAGCTCATGCAGCCGGCGGCGCATACGCTCGTTTTCCCGGAGAGAGGCGCGCAACGCTGCCACTATCTCGTCAGTCGACACGGCCATCGTGACCCCTTCGCATCGCAGTCCGGCGGACCGGAGATGTCGGCTGATTCAGTCGTCTCCTAGCGCCCTTCGGACCAGGTCGTCGACGCCCATGGAGTCGATCTCGGGCCGCTGCCCGTCGCCGTCCCCGCCGTCCCCGCCGTCCCCGCCATGCGCGCCACCGGAACCGCCGGCGTCGCCGTTCCTGCCGGCGAGCCGGCGCAGGGTGTCCAACAGGCCCGCGTCCCGGAAGCGCGCGGGAGGAATAGCGGCCACCAGCGACGTCACCTCGTCGTCGGCGCCTGCGACGGGTTCGCGCCCGTTGACGACGGACCGCGTCTCGACCTCGAGGAGATCCATCCGGTCCAGCAACGCGCGATCGGCGGAGTACTCGGGCAGCGGCAACCGCTCGCGCAGGAACTCGGCGAGCTCCAGCGGCGTCGGATAATCGAAGACGAGCGTCGCCGGCAGCCGCTGTCCACTGAGCGAGACCAAGCGGTTGCGCAGCTCGACGGCAGTCAGCGAGTCGAAGCCGATCTCCCTGAAGGCCCGGTCACGGTCGACCGCGTCGGGATCGGCGTGCCCGAGAACCGCCGCGACCTCGAAGACCACCAGGTCGATGAGAGTGCGCCGCCTCTCCACCTCGGTCATGGGCGTGAGGCGGTCGACGAGGGACAGGGATGTCGTCCTGTCGGCCCCGCCCGCGCCGTCCACCGCGTCACCCGCAACGCCCGCCCGTCGCGAAGCGGGCCGCGCCAGACCCCGCGGCAGTGGGGAGGACCCGAACGGACCGCGGCGGACAACCGCGACGTCCAGTCGGGTCGGGACGACGACGGGCTCGGCGACGCCGTCCGCCGCGTCGAACAGCGCCATGCCGTCCTCCGCCGACAGCGGCAGCAGGCCCGAGCGGGCCATCCTGCGCAGGTCGGCTTCGACGAGGTGGCTGGTCATGCCACTGGCCTCACCCCACAGGCCCCATGCCAGGGAGAGTGCGGGCAGGCCCAGCGTCCGTCGGTGCCAGGCGAGCGCATCGAGGAAGGCGTTCGCCGCCGCGTAGTTCGCCTGACCGGCCGCGCCGAGCAGGCCGGCGACGGACGAGTAGAGCACAAACGCTGCAAGGTCGGCGTCCCGGGTCAGCTCGTGGAGGTTGTAGGCGGCGTCGATCTTGGGCCGGAGGACGACGACGAGCTGCTCGGGCGTCATCGTCGCGACGACCCCGTCGTCCAACACGCCGGCTGTGTGGATCACGGCGGTGAGCGGGTGGCACGCCGGGACGGTGTCCAGCAGCGCCGCGAGCGCGCGGCGGTCGGCCACGTCGCAGGCCGCGACGGTCACCTCGGCTCCGAGGCCGACGAGCTCGTCTCGCAGCCGCGCGGCGCCGGGCGCGTCGAGCCCGCGACGCGATACCAGCAGCAGGTGACGCGCGCCGTGCGCGGTGACGAGATGCCGAGTGGCGAGCGTGCCGAGCGTGCCCGTGGCGCCCGTGATCAGAACCGTGCCGTCCGGGTCCGGCGTGCGCGGCACCGTGAGCGCGATCTTGCCGACACCGCGCGCCTGTGACAGGTACCGGAAGGCCTCCGGCGCCCGGCGGACGTCCCACGACGTCAGCGGCAGGGGCGTCAGCACGCCCCGCTCGAACAGGTCGAGGACGACTGCCAGGATCTCCTGGAGACGCTCTGGAACGGCGCCCGAGGGGACGCTGCCGTCGGCGGCGCGATCAGTCCGAGCCAGCGCTACCAGGTCGTAGACCTGGTAGCGCACGCCCGGATGAGCAGCCGCCACCTCGGCGTGGTCGCGGATGTCCGTCTTGCCCATTTCCAGGAACTGGCCGTTCGGCGCGAGCAGGCCCAGCGACGCGTCGATGAACTCGTCGGCGAGGGAGTTAAGCACGACGTCCACGCCCCGGCCGCCGGTCGCGGCCCGGAACCGTTCGGCGAAGTCGAGGGTGCGCGAGCTGGCGATGTGGTCGTCGTCCAGGCCGAGTACGCGCAAGGTGCCCCATTTGGACGGACTGGCCGTGCCGAAGACCTCCGCGCCGAGGTGGCAGGCGATCTGGACGGCGGCAATACCGACGCCTCCTGCCGCCGCGTGGATCAGGACCCTGTCGCCTGGCCCGACCGCGCCGAGGTCGACGAGGCCGTAGTACGCGGTGAGGAACACGACCGGAACGGTGGCCGCCTGGGCGAAGGTCCACCCGTCCGGCACGCGGGCGAGCAACCGCCGGTCGGCGACGGCGGTGGGCCCGAACGCGCCTGGGAAGTAGCCCATCACCCGGTCGCCCGGCCGCAGGTCCGTCACGCCTGGACCGGCCTCGACAACGACGCCCGCGCCTTCCGCGCCCATGATGGCGTTGTCCTGGGTCACCATTCCCAACGTGATCAGCACGTCGCGGAAGTTCAGCCCGCCGGCCCGCACCGAGACCCGGACCTGCCCGGCGGCCAGCGGCGCCCGTACCTCCGGGGCAGGCACGAAGGCAAGGTTGCCCAACGTCCCCGGCTCTGTGACGACGAGTCGATAGTCCGGGTCGTCGACCATCGGAAGCGGCGCGTCGCCCCGTCCGACGCGACCGAGGCGAGGCACGAACAACTCGCCGGCGCGCACCGCGAGCTCCGGCTCGTCGGCGGCGAGTGCCGTGGCGACAGCCCTCACCAGCGTTTCCTCGACGTCGCCGGCCGCGGAACTGTCGAGGTCGACGAGCAGGAAACGGCCGGGGTTCTCCGTCCGCGCCGCCCGGACCAGACCCCAGACTCCCGCCCGCGCCAGATCGACGGCGCGCTGTCCGGGCAGCGCGACCGCGTCACGGGTGACGACGACGAGGCGAGACGCGGTGAGGCGCTCATCCGCGAGCCACCGCTGGACCGCGGCGAGCGCGCGACAGGCGGCGGCGTGCGCGGACCGCGCGACGTCGGCCGACGGCTGCGGCGAGCCGCCCCCGTCGTCAGCCCGCGCGTCCTCGTCAGCCCGCGCGATGGTGTCCGGCCATCCGTCCATGCCCTCCGTCGCGACGGCAAGCACCGCGACCTCCGGCACGTCAACGGCGCCACGACCGATCGCGTCCAGGAACGCGTCGACGTCCGGCCAGAGCCCTGACCAGCGGTTCCCCTCGCCTCCGGCGAGACGACCGGCGCCGATGAGCGCCCATCTCGCGGGCGTGCCCTCCCGCGGCGGCACGGCTGTCCAGTGGACACGGAACAGCGCCTCCCGCGCCACGCCGCCGGCGGCGGCGCGGAGGGCTTCCTCGGACACCGGCCGCAGCGTCAACTCGTCGGCAACGGCGACGAGCGCGCCGGACGGGTCTGCGACGACGAGCGAGGCGCTCGCCGACCCGTCACGCGTCGTGCCTGGGGCAAGCCGCGCGCGGACGGTGGACGCGCCCGAGGCGCGGATCGTCACCCCGGACCAGGCGAACGGCAGTCCGACCTCGCCGTCGGTACGTACCACTCCGAGCAGGAGGGTGTGGAGGGCAGCGTCGAGCAGCGCGGGATGCAGGAGGAACCGACCCGCGTCGGACCGCTGGTCCCCGCCGAGCACGACGTCGGCGAAGATCACCCCGTCGCGCGTCCACGCCCGCCGCAGTCCCTGGAACGCGGCGCCGTAGCCGTAGCCGCGCGCGGCGAGTCGGTCGTAGACGCCGTCGAGGTCGACCGCGCTCGCCCCGGGTGGCGGCCACACGCCTGCGAGATCGGCCACCCCCTCGGGCGGGCCGCCGGTCGCCCGGGCGCCCGCGACCGCGGTGGCGTCGGCATCCTCCGCGGTGTCGACGAGGACGCCGGTGGCGTGCTCCGTCCAGGCTCCTTCGGCGCCGAATCCGTCGCCGGTCGCCGATCCGTCACCCGGCGCGTCTTCGGGCCGGGAGTGGATGGTCAGCTCGCGCCGGCCGTCGGGTCCGGGCTGGCTGACGGACACCTGAAGCCGCACCGCTCCCTGGGGCGGAATGACGATCGGCACGGTGAGCGTGAGCTGCTCGACGAGATCGCAGCCAACCTGGTCGCCCGCGCGGACGGCCAGTTCGACGAAGGCCGTGCCGGGCAGCATGACCGTGCCGAACACGCGATGATCGGCGAGCCACGGGTGAGTCCGGAGCGACACTCGTCCCGTCAGGATGACGCCGTCGCCTCCGGCGAGCTCCAACGCCGCGCCAAGTATCGGATGGTCCGCGGCGCTCAGGCCGGCGGCGGCGACGTCGGCCGTCCCGGACCCGTGCGTCAGCCAGAAGTGGCGGTGCTGGAAGGAATAGGTCGGGACGTCGATGCGGCGTGCTCCGGTTCCCACGAAGCTCGCCGCCCAGTCCACCGGGACGCCGAACACGAAGACCTTCGCGATCGAAGCGAGGAGCTGGTCGAGACCGCCCTGGTCGCGCCGCAGCGATCCGACGACCAGTACCTCGCCGTCGCGGGCCACGCCACCCTCAGCGGCCGCCTTTGTCGCCACGTTCGTCGTGGCGCCCTCGGCGACGCGGACGTGGTCGGCCTCCAAGGGCGCTGATTCCGAGACCGACTCCGACCAGGCCTCGACCGTCTCGCTGATTCCGACAGCGAGGACCGGGTGGGGACTCATCTCGACGAACACGCGATGTCCCTCGTCGAGCAGGCCGCGGACCGCGTCGGACAGGCGCACCGTCTCACGAAGATTGCGGTACCAGTAGCCGGCGTCGAGCTCGTTGGTGTCGATCCAGCCCCCCGTGATCGTCGAGAAGAAGGGCACCGACGACGCGACCGGCGCGATCGGGCCGAGCAGCGTGGTGACCGTCTCCTGTAGGGGCTCGACGTGCGCCGAATGGCCGGCGCAGGAGGCGCCGATCACACGGGCGTCGACCCGCTCGGCGAGCAGTTCGGCGCGCAGCTCCTCCAGCGCCGGCGTATCACCGGAGACGACCGTCGACGACGGGCCGTTGACCGCCGCGACCGACAGGCGCCCGGACCACGACGCCTCCAGCCGCTGGACGACCGCGTCAAGCGGCAGCGGGACGGACATCATGCCGCCCTGCCCGACGATCTCCAGCAGCACCTTGCTCCGCAGCGCGATGATCCGCGCGGCGTCGGCCAGGGACAGCGCTCCCGCGACGTACGCGGCGGCGACCTCGCCCTGCGAGTGGCCGACGACCGCCGCCGGCTCGACGCCGTACGACCGCCACATCGCGGCCAGCGAGACCATCACGGCGAACAGGACCGGCTGGACGACGTCGATCCGGTCGAGCGTGGGCGCCCCGGCCACGCCGCACAGCACATCGGTCAGCGACCAGTCGACGTACGCGGACAGCTCCCGCTCGCACTCGGCCATGGCGGCCGCGAACACGGGCGCGGTCTCCAACAACTCGGTCGCCATGCCCTCCCACTGGGCGCCCTGACCGGGGAAGACGAAGACGACGGACGGCCGTTCGGTGGCCGCGACGCCCTCGACGACGGTCGGCGTCGGCCGTCCCGACGCCAGCGGCTCGAGATCCGAGCGAAGACCGTCGATGTCCCTGGCGAGCAGCACCGCCCGGTTCTCGAACACCGCCCGCGTGGTGGCGAGCGAGAAGCCGAGGTCGGCGAGGCGAACGCCGTCGTCCGCGTCGAGGAACGCCCGCAGCCGCTCGGCCTGCGCTCGCGGCGACGCGGCTCGGGCGGACAGCACCACGGGCATCACGCGTCCCGAGGCGCCATCGACGTCACCGGCCACACCGGACGCGCCGGACCCGCCGGGTTCACCGGACGCAGGCCTCGTGCCGCCGGCGGCCTGGGAGGCGTCCTTGGCGGGAGGCGCCTCGAC